>JBILBQ010000033.1:0-23772 GCA_044353615.1 Algoriphagus sp.
GTTCGCGTATCCATTTGCATTCACGCCTCCACCGGAAACCCAATAAATTCGGTAATACAGGTATTTTCCACTATTTGACGTGACTGAAAATGTATTCGCATTAATCGTACCGGCAACGCCAGGCACCGACGTAACTGCTGCATATCCTGTTCCTAAATTGGTCCACGCCGCATTGTCATTCGACCCTTGCAATTCAATTATCGTTCCTGTATTAAAATGCGTATTCGCATTTACATATCCGAGATAAATGGTTTTCAATTCAACAGGCGTTGGCATTTTAAATGCATATACCGTTCTAGCTGCGGTAGTGGAGGCGTTAAAATTAACGGCATAACTTGCGCCGCCCGTACCATTGTCTCCGTCAACTAATTTATTCAGGCTTTTGTAGGTCGCACTCATAGCTAGACCCGTGGTTACCTCAACATCATTGCGGGCGCCAAATAACCATTCGCTTGCCGTGAAGAAACAATTTGGGGATTCAATCGCATCCAATACGCCATCGTTGTCATCGTCAATGTCCGAAACATCCGGGATATTATCCCCATCTAAATCCGCGCAGGCTGCATAGTTTTTAGACGTAGCAAAGGAGTAGTTATAGGTTCCATTATATAGTCCACTTTCTGAAGCAGTTTCCACTGCATTCGCAAATCCATTAGGACCAAAAGTCGCTGAAGCCGAGGAGACTGTATTAATAACCGCGTTCTGAATTGTCGATGTGGTTGTTCCAGAAGTGATCGTTGCGCCTACTAAATTTACGGCCTGCCCTGAGGTTAATAAAGAAGTAGATATTCCTGCCTCTAATGCATCTGCGCAACCGTCGCCATCGGAGTCTAAATCTAGGCGATTGGGAACTCCATCCCCATCGGTATCCATGTCTATTGGACCGCACAATGCTCTAAATTCACCCAAGAACATGTTATAGGCCGCGTCTACCGTTCGACCAGCTGTACTTACTTGGTTAAGGCTGTTATTACTAATATCATACCACCCATTCAGGAAATTTAATTTTAGTTTCGTAACATTTTTAAACGTACGTGGGAAATTAAATACCTGTGCGCCCGGTTGTGATCCACTTCCATTGGGTTGGGCCGTTGTGTAAACGCCGGTTGTAAATTCTTGACCATTATTAAAGGTGATATCAACCGTAAAATCTTTGGGCGGCGCATCTCCTCCACCATAATTTGTTGCATCTGGTGCCCATAAAACCACTCCACCTAAATTAGAACGAGCAGCTAATGTATATTCAATAAATCCAGAGGTCAATGGTTCCTTTAATAACCAAGCATCTGATAGCGTCGAAGGTGCTGTTACCGTTGCAGAAAGTCCTGAACCAAAAAACCCTGAACCATCAATCGTAAAATTTGCCGTATTTCCACCATATACCGGACTAGAGGTGGCAGAGACCGGAGTAATCAAAACGTTACTTCCGCAATCCTGTGATTCATCCAAATCTAATATTCCATCATTATCATCGTCCAGGTCATTGACATCACCCACGCCATCGCCATCCGAATCCAAACACCCGTTAAGTATCGCGTCTACAGCAAAGGAGCCATAATTTGAGGCATAATTAATTGTTCCGGCGGTTGCTCCCTCTTTTGTATCAATTAGTCCATTGTTATTCGCATCATTCGTTGGACTCACAAAGGAGAATTGGAAGTTGGCCGTCGTCCTATCCGTCGTCGCCCCTGCTTCCAATGCATCGCTACAGCCATCGGCATCTGAATCCGTATCTAAATGATTCAATTTCCCATCTGCATCGGTATCGGTGGTACAAGAGACTTTCGGATTTAAGCTGGCTTGATAGGTTGGCGGGGTTTCAAAATACACTTCATTCGCATAACCCGTATTATTAATACCACCTCCGGAAACCCAATAAATTCGGTAGTGCAGGTACTTCCCGGTATTTTGTGTTACGGTAAAGGTATTCGCATTAATGGTTCCTACTAAACCAGGAACGGCGGTGACGAAATTATATCCATTGCCTAAAGTGGTCCAATTGGTATTATCATTTGACGCTTCTAAGCGTAAAACTGTATTCGCATTAAAATGGGTGTTCGCATTTATATAGCCAAGATATATGGTTTTCAACTCCACCGGCATGGGCATGGTAAACGAATAAACTGGTCGGGCGGCCGTTGACGTGGCATTAAAAATAACGGCATAGCTTGCTGCTCCTGTACCGTTGTCTCCATCTACTAAATCATTTGGACGATTGTAGGAGGCGTTTACGGATAATGGTGTCGAAACGCGAATACTTGGTCGCACACCTGATAGCCATTCACCTGACGAATAAAAACAAAATGGGGATTCTGTGGCATCTAGAACGCCATCATTATCATCATCAATATCTGAAACGTCTTTGATTCCATCTCCATCGGTATCCGCACAAACAGTATAACTATTAGTCAGCGCATAGAGACTATAATTATTCACGTAATTAATTACGCCGTTATCTGTAAATGTTTCAACGCCGTTTGCCAGTCCATTTGATCCATAAGGGCCTGCCGCAATCGCACCAGCTATCGTATTCGTAGAGGTTACAGCTCCGCTAATTCCATTTTTTATAGAGCCGGAATTTAAGGTGCCTGACACGCCTGTTTCTGTGGCATCAGGACAGCCATCGCCATCCGAATCCAAGTCTAACTGATTTGGAATTCCATCGCCGTCGAAATCACAGTTTGTACTTACAACACCAAAGTCTCCTGTAATATAGGTTTGTCCAATAACTTGTTGTGCAATTTCAAACGTATTGGTGGTAGTTGTATTGAGTGTAATTGTATTAAAAGCACCAGTTCTCAAGCGCATTTCTTCTAGATTACCGTTAGAAGTTTTACTACCAAATACTTTTACCGCGCCAAATTTATCAATGTAAACGCGAATAAGTGGTTTTGATTGACTTCCAACAATCCCCCATACACTTCCGTAATCAGTACCATCTAAAAACTCGAAAACAGAGTTGGTTGTAACAGGTGGATAAAATTCTAATTCTGCAGGAGTAACTAAGTGTGTACCATTGATTTTTATATTGAAAGAATTATCCAAGGTCCATACATTAACTACCAATCCTTCTGGAGCTGCAGGGAAAGTTTGAGAAGCAGAGGTGCCATTTGTAACGGTATAAGCAATGGGTGAATAGGACAGATTATTGATATCAAATGGTGGACATTCTGTAGCATCCAAAACCCCATCGTTGTCATCATCGATATCGTTGATATCTGTTATGCCATCCCCATCAGTATCCAAACAAGCACTAAATGATGCATCGATCGCGTAAGCATACGAATACGTGCCTTTGTATATCCCTGACCCACTGCCTGTCTCCAGGCCATTTGCAAAGCCATTCGCATCATAGGGTGCAGGAATTACACTTGTTGATATTTTAGCAGCGTTTGCAACTCCAGAGGTTGAAATGAACGTAGTACCTGCTTCTACTGCATCCGGGCAGTTATCTCCATCTGAATCTAGATCCAATCTATTGGATAGCCCATCCCCATCCGTATTGATATCTAGGCACGTGACTTCCCTAAAATAGACTTCTTGTGACCAATTGGCCTGACCAGTTACATTAATTGCAAAAATTCGATAGTTAAAATAACCTTTGTAGTTATTCGGCATACTAAATTTTATAGAATTAGTAGTCGCTAATTCTGGAGGCGTATTTGCAATTACTTGAGAGCTGACAATATCCTCCCAAGTAATGCCATTATTAGACCCTTGAATTTTATAGGTTCCCCCTGCTACAAAGGGGGTTTGACTTGTACTATTCGCAAGCTCAATCAAGTTCAATACTTTAAGAGCAGGGAAATTAAATTGAAGCAGCGTTTTATTGGTGATGGAGGTAGCAGAAGGATACAACTGTTGAAAAAGGGAACCATCCAATAAAGCATTCAATCCAATAGCAGGTGCATTTTGAAAGGTCCATGCAATTTCAGAACTCACGGTAATGCCTGATTTACTCATGGAGGTAGCGGTACACGTTTGTTCTACATAATCCAATACCCCATCGTTGTCGTCATCAAGGTCTGCAAAATCAGGAGCAGTATCCCCGTCAGAGTCTAAACAAGAGGTAAATGTCAATGAACTGATGTTATTGGTAAAATTGCACTCGTAAATAGAGGTGTTTGATTTAAAATTTGTTGTCCAAGTACTTAAATTAAAGGGCGTTGCGCTGCTTCCATTATCGTTGACCACCGCAAAAATCCGGGAACCTGCTCCTACCAATTGTGCACGAATCGATACAGTAGCCGTTGCACCTACTGCAATCGCTGAAGTTGTTTGAAAGGTGCCTATCAAATTAGCCGGTCCACTAGTTGGGTCTGCATCATACAGTGAAACAAAGGTTCCCGCTGGCAATACTGCAGCACCGGTATTGCTAATGGTTGCAGCCACAGTCAGCGCAGGACAAGTACCGGTAATGGAAGTAATGGTGATAGATGCATCCGGCCCAAACGTGAATCCATTAGGCACACCAACCCCTACAGCATCTGAAAATTGCAATTGCGCTTCGTTGTTATTGTACGCAATCGCACTTGCCGCATTTATTTCAGTAGCAGGAATCGTCAAATTCGAATTGATATTGACAATGCGGTAGTTGCGCTGATTCCAATAACTAGGTGCCCCTTTCCAAGAAGAATTTGCCGGATCACTTCCGAAAACCTGTAACATATTGTTACCTGTAACCGCAATTTCTGCTTGACCGTCATTATTCAAATCCGCCACAATTGGGTATTCCCCCCAAGTAGCAGAAGCAACGGCAGCAGTGGCATAATTTACCGGTGTGGCAAGATTGCCATTGATAATACGCAAGGTGGATTGGTCACGGTATACAATTTCCCGTATTCCATTCCCGTCAAAGTCAAATGCGGTAATACCCGTAGAACCTGACATGTCATTGGTTCCAAAGGACCAGATGTGTTGGGTTGCAGTTCCCGCCGTGGTATTGAAGTTTAAATTATAGGCAGTTACTAAACCCGCTGACCCACTGGCTGAATTGATAATAACCGCTTCTGGTAAATCTGTGGATTTGCCACCCGTAGTCTTATCATTGTATACATTGGCAATTAAGGGTAAGCCTCGAACTCCAAAATTAAATGTTGGCGGAACTCTTTTGAAAAGTAAGGTATTCGCTAAGGTGGTTCCGTTAGGATCCCACATTACTACAAAAGAGGATCCATTGTAAACGATATCTAATTTCCCATCCCCATTCATGTCCCCAACTGCAGTGGGGCCGTTATCATTTGCTGCAATGCCTGCGCCTGAAACAGTACTCAAATCCTTCAATAAGGTCATCGTGCCCGCTGCAAGATTAAAGCCGTACACTCTTGATCCAAAAACTAACTCTTTACCTGGATTGGTAGAAAGGATATCGACAACAATCACATCGATGGGAGTACCAGTAGAACCAAATGTCTGACTGGAATAATTTAAAGGCAACCCGGCTACCCGCTTCACCAATGCTCCATTCACAATTCCAAAAACATCCGAACCGATTACAATTTCGGCGGTACCATCTTCGTCAATATCTACAATGTAGGGTGTCGCCGATTTGGTAATTTGATTGACAGCATTTCCATTATCGTATTGGGAAGCCGTCGTGGATTTGAATAAAAAATTGGTTTCAGTTCCCCCAGTACTAGCAAAAATATAGACAAAACCCGCAGCATTAACCATCACTACTTCAGGAGCAGATGAGGAACTTCCTATAATATTCGCAATAGCAGGTTGAACCGAGCGCTCGTTCGTGGTGGCAATGACAAAATCTTTTGTACCGGTAGTCGCATTGGATCCATCCCCCTTGTAAACGTAATATCCTGAATTATCACTAGCAGGCACGAGAATTTCTGAAATCCCATCACCATTTAAGTCTGCTGCAGTGGGTGTTCCTCCATTCCAAATCACCGCACTGGATTGGAATTTTTGGATCATTCCCCAGGAGGATGCAGGAGTTGGATTGTATGGAACCACGCAAGGAGTTTGCGCAAAAGCAAAATCAGAAATTAGTTGAAAACAGCTAACTAAAAGCAATAAAATGGGCAAACGTAATTTCATAAAAGGGACGCCGATGAATAAATAATGGAATTCGGCAATCAAATAAAATCAAATTGACTAGGGGGAATTGTCAAAAAAAAAGAGAGTGGACAGAAGTTGGACAAAAAAAACTACCCTTTTTTAGTACTAAAATACTCCTTAGGGGTACATCCTTTGGCCTTTTTGAAGGCCGTGTAAAAACTCTGTCGGGAACCAAAACCTGCAGCTTCAGCGATTGTCTCGATAGACGATTTGGCTAAATAGGCAGGGTCAGTCAGCTTCTCCTCGATGTACGTAATCCGGTACTTATTCAAGTAATCACGAAAAGAAATCCCATAGGTATGCCGAATGGCTTGCCCAATCATGCGGTGCGGGTGCCCCGTCAGCGAACCTAGCAATTCAGCCGTCAGTTGTGAATTCAAAAAAACCTCGGTGGTCTTAAAATAGTCCTCGATTTTTTCAGCCAGCTCCCTCAACTGATTTTCTTCCTTCAGGCTAACCAAAACCTCCTCCTTCTCTGGAACCCGTAAATTTTCAGCAAGAACGAGTATGTCCAAAAATTTGGGGTTAATCACGAAAAACAAGATGTGGTATACGAATTCCGCTACCAACAAATAATCCGTATTGATGAAGGAAGCCTTGCCGTTGTCTGTGTAAATAAAGGTGTACCAGATGTAGAATATAGAACAGAACCGAAAAACTAAAACTCCAATGATCCAATAGTTAAAGACTCCTTTTTGGAACAAAACAGCATACTGCTTTTCTTGGCGAAATTGAAGGTAATAATAAACCATCGCAACAAAGAAACCCAAGTACATGACAAACTTAGCATACACATGATACATGGGGTCAAACCACATAAAGCGTTCACTGAAAGCAAAGAAATCCCCCTGTTCAAGCATCCAGTTGATTTCTTGAACTTTTGTCGCTTTATCACTCAAATAATAGGGCAGATTTTCAACAAGCTGGAAAACAAAAGGTAGAAAAAAGAGGAGATGAACACGTTTAAACTTTGCCTTTGGATGAAACAAATACCATAGAAACAAAAAATTCAGGGGCGGCAGCGTATAAAAAAGCGGCGCCATGGTTCTGAAAAAATAAGGGGTTTCAATAATATTTTCAGGCAGTAGGAAAAAGGCCGCGACCACCAAGTAACCAAGCAATAAAAATTCCACAGCTAGTATTCTAGCAACGACTAAGTTTCCTTTTCGGAATAAAAAATTAAGTCCGAAAAGCAGGCAAAGAGCGCTTACTAGGGTGAATAGATAAACTGAGCCTACACTTGACATTTAGACATTAATTTAATTAATGCCTCAAATAACAAAAATTGGACAGACGATCTTGTAACGGATTAGGTTTATTACAAATTCGAGACAAATTTTATTCCACTGACTTGGTTGCAAAAAAAGTGGCCGGAGTCATTCCATGAAGCCTATTGATGGCAATGTACATGCCTTGTCTTGACCCAAACCCGCTTAACTCCGCCAACATCTCCTGCGAATAGGACTGCCAGACTGGATTTTGTTTTCGTTGTTCCAAGATGTAGTTAATTCGCCAAGAATTGACAAAATCTGGATAGCTCAATTCATACATGTAATGCACGGTTCGCGACAATTCCCGTGCTGAAATCCCCATGATTTTCGCCATGGCATCCAAGCCCACCTCGTCCGTCAAAAAGGGTTTTTCTGTAACAAAATACTGCTCCAAGCGTGCCGCGTGCTTTTCGTATTTCTTCAACTTCTCGGCATTCTCATCTGGTTCTGCTTGCCGTTCTTCCTTTTGTAAACGCATCACCAAAGACTGAAAAGAAACTCCATCCAATAAGGAAGGCCTATACAACACCACCCCAAGATTGACCAAGGCAGATAAATGCATCAATAAATCTGAGTAAGAAAATTGTAAATTATTAAATCCAATCCAGCCTACTACATAGGCTATAACACAAACAATAGACAGTAAACTCAAGGAGGTAAAGGCAAACATCCAGTGAAAAAAGAAGGTGTTTTGAGCGTAATACCCCCTGTTCTTTCTAAAAAACCGAATTACTATACAAAATGAAGAAATGGAGTAAATTATACCCAAGGCCAACTTCAGCAAAGATAGGGTCATCGGAGAAAAAAAAGTAGCCGTTCCTGGATAGTTGATTAATGATTTATACTCCAATACAAGCTGTACCTCTTTGATCTTATTTTCTACCGGACCTAGGAAAAATGGTATTAATTCCAACAGGTGTAATAAAAATGGTAAGAACAATAAGGCTTGCCACAAACGAAATTTCCGCTCAGGAAATAACATCGTATAGACGAACAAAAAGGCCACCGGAGGCCCAAAAAAATGAAAGGGGGCACCTAAAAGATACAAATGAGGATAGTCTATTAAACGACCTCCTGTAGCGAAATAGGCTAAAACTATGCGTATGCAAAAGTTCAAAAAATACAGTCCCAAGAACTTGGAGGCCAACAAACCCTTCTTCGTCAGCAAGTGCAGCCCAAACAACCCCACTAGCGTGGAGATGACAAAATCATAAAATAGTTCGACGATGGTGAGCAAGTAGGTGTAATTAATTATATGTGCAAAGTATGTTATTTTCAATGATTCATACCTAGAATTTTTATGAATTGACATTTAAGGGCATTGGATGGGAATCGGTATATTTGCTTGTATGAAACAACTCCTTGCCTTACTACTTTTCATTCCCCTATTCGCCCAGGCTCAATTTAAAGTCACTGTTTCAAAATCGAGTGCCCCCGTTTATTTCCGTGGAACACTCTTTGACGACAAAAACTACCTCGCAAAAGACACCCTTACAGGTACCGTCTTGTCTTCTACCACTCCCATCAAGGGTGGCATCTATTACCTGCAATTTTCTTCTACCAAGGAGCGGATCTATTTCACGATCGAAAACAAAGAGCAATTTTCATTGACCTTTTCCGGACCCGATGTATTGGCAAACGCACACTCCTCTGATCCAAAAAATGAGGTTTTTTTAACCTACCAGCGATTGGAAAAGTCATATTCCCACCTAGACTCCTCCTACCAAGCCGAACTTTCCAAAGGACGGAAATTCAAGTTTGCTGAAAAAGCTGCATTTTTTCAATCCAAAACGGATACGCTCGTAGCGTTTCGAAACAAGCAATTGGAAACACTCCCCGCCACTTCCACACTTGCCCTGTATTTCAAAGCGCTCAATGCACTGGACGAATCCGTGCCCAACCGGCTAGATACCGAAGCACGAGATCGCTTTTTTTCCAAAATTCCTTTTCAAGACCCTCGCCTGCTCTTCACCCCTATTTTCCGTAGCCTTTTGGTAGAATACCTCTCCTACTATCCCCTAAATGCGGAATCCATTCAACTTGGGATGGAAAAAGTCATGACCCAGATCATCTGTAGCCATAAATCCTTCCCTTTTGTTTTTGACTATTTCAACAGCGTTATCCGCAATCGAAATATCTCCCAAAACACGGAAGGCACCCTCTGGTTTTTGAAAAATTATGGGATCACCGACCCTTGCGAGAGTTTCACAGACAGCCAAAAGAAACTTTTCAATGAGGAAATCGAGAAATTAAGTCGCTTAAATGCCAATCAGCTGTCCGAAAACCTAATCCTCAAGGATACGGCTGGCCTGGAACAGAACCTACACCAGTTTGCCGCAAAGAACGACTACACCTTGCTGCTATTTTACGCACCTACTTGCGACCACTGCCAGCGAGAAGTACCAGAGATGGATTCCATTGCCTCACAAATTGAACGCATTAAAAACATAACGATTGGACGCTTTGCCGTATGCAACGAACCAGAAGTTTCTCGCACGGTTTGGATTGATTTCATCAAACAATACCTGGTCCACAGCAATACCCTCCATGTGAAATTTCCGGAAAATGCGCCACAACGAGCCGCATACGATGCTTTTTCGAACCCAACTACCTACTTAATCAACCGAAAAGGAGAAATCGTCGCTAAAAAAATTAGCCCAAATACCTTGCGGAAATACTTCGCTGAACTCGTAGACAGCCCCTAACAAAACGGGGTTATTATTGGTAATAAAGGGATAAGCTTCGTTACAATAAGGTTAGCCCCATATAAAACAAATAGGCATTCAGCACAAAAAACGAGAAGGCTGGCACAATCACTAGCCAGGAATCTTTGATCCCTATCCGTACGCCCACACCCAGGAACATCAGCAGGGAAAGGCCTCCGGAAGAAAAAACAAGCAAGGGGGTATAGCTCAAGCCGAGAAGTAGGCCCAATGCACCAAGAATCTCCAAAACAGCGGTAAGCCTCCCAAATTTGGCAAGACCAAAACGAATGAACTCCTCCTTCATTTTGGATGAGGTAAAAAACGCGACACCGTAGGAAAAAAAAGAAAAACTAGAAATAAGCACTAGCACTTCAAATATGCCCATCAAGCGATCCAATTAAGGGAAACTGCTGCCACAAACAGGCAAAGACTCAACAAGAATAGAGCGGGAATGCGTTTTTGGAAAGGATTGTTCACTTTGAAGTGGAAATACTGCGCACAGATCATCAAAAATCCCATCAGCAAAGCCGGAATCAACACCAAGGCTGGATACCAAATGCCTACCACCAGCAGGGTAGCCAATACGAGTTTGGCTGAACCAACCATAGAGCGCGTAAGGGTACTTAGCCCGTATTGTTCAAACTCTTTAACAATATTATCAAAACGAAAAACCCAAACAATGACAATCGAAATAGCGATAACGAGTTGGGCGACAAGAGCGAGTGTAGAAAGCATAGGTTGATTTTTTTTTGAGCTGAATGAGTAAGGATGTCCTCAGGACTTGGAAGGGCACAAGAGAAGAAGGAGGGGTAAGGTACTAAACATCTTTCTAATTCACCTCCCCTCCTTCTCTTTTACAAGAAAGAGACTGCTTTCGCTGAATCGCCCTGTTTTAAGTTAACCAAGCTGGCTTGGTAGTCACCACCTCTGCCTGCAATTGATTGAGCAGGTTGTAGATCCCAAAGTAGGTTCGGTTGACATACAAGCCATGCCGAGAACCACGGGCTTGATTGGACTTCTTAAACATCTTGTCATTGGCAATCCGATCGCCCAACTGGAAAATCTGGTTGAAGAAGTCGTTGTCAGAAAAGTCAAATTTCTCTACATGAAAGGGCGTGCCAAGCAGTGAAATCATCTCGGAGAATATGGCACTGAAAAAGGCCTTTTCAACCTCAGTATCCTTGTCAGAGATGAATTCTAGGTCATAGAAGATCTGGTTCAACTCGGCTTCGTTGATGAGTAAATCCTTTTTGATCAAGGAAAAATAACCAGTATAGAAGTCCTTCGGAATCACCTTCACACAACCAAAGTCAATGATACCAAGGGTCCCATCTTCTTGAATGATAAAGTTGCCTGGATGTGGATCTGCATGTACTTGATTTAGGTTATGCACTTGATGGTGGTAAAAGTCCCAAAGAGCCTGTCCCACCTTATTTCTTGCCTCCTGCGAAGGATTGGTATCCATCCATTCTTTGATGTGCTTTCCTTCAATCCAATCCATGGTGATGATCCGCTCCGAGCTCAGCGCATCGTAATATTTGGGAAAGCGAAGGTTGGGAATGTCACCACAGGCTTCAGAGATTTCTCTTGACCGCTGCACTTCCAAGTGGTAGTCTGTTTCCTCTAAGAGCCGCTCCTCCACTTCTTGCATGTAATGATCCAGGTCCTGGGCATTCATGTTGAGTATGCGTAAGGCAATGGGTTTGACGAGTTTCAAATCCGAGGTAACCGACTGGGCCACGCCCGGGTACTGGATCTTTACTGCTAAAGTTTTTCCATCTTTTGTCGCTTGATGCACCTGACCGATGGAAGCTGCATTGACCGCGGCACGGGTGAAGGTGTCAAATAGCTGCTCTGGTGTCTTCTGGAAGTATTGTTGAAAGGTTTTTACAACCAAGGGATAGGACAAAGGCGGTGCAGAGTACTGCGCCATGGTAAACTTGTCCTGATAAGCTCTTGGGAGCAGATTTTTGTCCATCGACATCATCTGCGCTACCTTCAATGCAGAGCCTTTGAGCTGACTGAGCGAATTGTAAATATCTGAGGCGTTGTCTTTGTGAAGCTCCTCCCGATCGAGTGAGGGATTGACCATCTTCTTCGCGTAGTGCTTCACGTAGTTGCCACCAACCTTCGCCCCTGTAGAGATGAATTTGGCTGCTCGCTGTACTTTAGAGACAGGGATGGAACCCTGCTCTGTTACCTTAGTGGACATGAATTACTTGTTTTGGGAGAGAAACTTCGCGAAATCCAAAAAGCTGTCCAAGGCACTTTTACCCATTAGGTCAAAGGCAAGGTTGACTGATTTTTCAATGGCCGCATCTGTTTTCTCAAATCGTGGGCTAGTATCGTCTATCCAATAGCGAAACACAAAACCTACCTGCATCCACAAGGCTTCGTCGTATTTTTCTGTGATAAATGGCCTAGCGGCAATTTCCTGTGTCTCTTTTCCCTCCATCACCAAGTCAGTAGCAAAGTCCGAAAACTTCTCTTTGAAGTCACGGGTGTCGCCGGGCAACTTTTTGAAGGTAGTGGACTTGTCCTGGTACAGCGACAAGAGGTAGGAACGATTTTTCTTCAATTCTTCCACCCAAGTAAACAGAAAGGAGAGGAATTTTTCGCGGACGGAGTACTCTTTGTACACGTCCTGCCCTTCCACATTTGCCAAGGTATTTTCAAAAATAGCAACCCATACCGCCGATTTGACGCCTTCAAAGGAGGTAAAATACTGGTAGAACTCTTCTTCCTTGATTTTAATGTCTTTGGCAAACTTGAAGATGGAAGCCGGTTCAGCACCATGCTCCATCAGGTAAGCTACAAATCCCTCCAAAATCAAGTTGCGGTAATCTTTTTTCTCTTTCTTTTTTGCTGTGGCTGTGTCCATGGGAGTATAATCGTATAGCCCTCTAACACACAAGAAGGCATTCAGGTTTGCTGAAAACAAAAAAAAGTCGGAATTCTTTTCCGACTTTCTAATTCCATAAAACTTCGGTTAAGAACTGACCTTTTCCACCACCAAATTATGGTTGGTGTAGATGCATACATCTGCTGCGATGTGCAAACTTTCGCGCACCATCTCCTCAGCAGATAGCTGTGGCGCAAACTTTTTCAATGCCCTAGCCGCAGACTGTGCATACACGCTGCCCGAACCGATAGTCGCAATCTCCATATCCGGCTCAATCACATCCCCATTGCCAGAGATAATCAAAATATCGTCCTTATCTGCCACGATCATCATCGCCTCCAGGCGGCTAAGCATGCGATCCATGCGCCATTCCTTGGCAAGCTCCACAGCAGCACGCTTCATGTTATTGCCATAGGCACCTAGCTTTTCTTCAAACTTGTCCAGCAAGGTGAAGGCGTCGGCAGTGGAACCCGCAAAACCGGTGACAATTTTGCCTCCTTGAAGTACTCTGATCTTCTTCACGGTGCTTTTGGCAACCGTATTGCCTAGGGTCGCCTGCCCATCGGCACCGATTACAACCTCTCCATTGTGTCGAATGGCTACGACGGTGGTGGATTTAATTTTTTCCATGGAAAATTTATTTTCTAGTGTTCCAGATTAGAACCTCAGTTCAAGATGGATTTCAAAAACCATACAAAAGCAAAAAGTCCTTGTGAACAGGACTTTTTGGCAGGTAACTTTTAAATTAAGATACGCACTGGATCTTCGAGCAAGCCTTTCAGGCTGAGTAGGAAGGCAGATCCCACTGCTCCATCGACCACACGGTGGTCACAAGAGAGGGTTACCTTCATCACATTGCCGATTTTCATTTGCCCATCCTTCACAATGACGGTTTCCTTGATCCCTCCCACTGCCAAGATGCAGGCATCTGGGGGATTGATGATGGCGGTAAACTCATCGATGCCAAACATTCCCAAATTGGAGATGGTGAAGGTATTGCCTTCCCAATCCTTGGGTTGCAATTCTTTATTTTTAGCCTTTTGGCCCAATGACTTGGCTTGATTCGAAATCTGGGATAGCGACAACTGATCTGCAAAGCGGATCACTGGAACCAACAATCCCTCCTCTACTGCTACGGCCATACCGATATGGATGTGGTCGTTGTAGCGAATTTTATCGCCCAGCCAGCTGGAATTTGCTTTTGGGTTTTGACGCAAGGCCGCTGCTGCTGCTTTGATGACCAAGTCGTTGAAAGAAATCTTGGTAGTACCAAATTCGTTCATGCTCTTTCTCGCCTCAATCGCCTTGTCCATGTTGATCTCCATGGTCAAGTAGAAGTGTGGAGCAGAATACTTGCTCTCCGCCAATCGCTTGGCGATGGTTTTACGCATTTGCGAAACCTTCTCTTCTCTGAAGCTCTCTTGGCCCAGTGCTGGAGCAATTCCTGCCTGGCTAGAAGCTGCTTGAGGACTAGCTGTTGCTACAGCTGGCACAAAGGTTTCGATATCTCTTTTGACAATACGTCCACCTTCACCGCTTCCGGATACTTGACGAATGTCAACTCCAGTTTCACTGGCTATCTTTTTTGCTAATGGAGATGCCTTTACACGCTCAGTTCCAGTTGAACTAGGCACTACTGCTGCCACTGGGGCTGGAGCCAGTACGGGAGCAGGTGCTGCTACAGCTACTGGCGCAGCAGGACTGGCTACTTCCACAGGTGGAGCGATTGATGCACCTCCCTGATGGGCGGCCAAAAGACTTTGGTAATCGGCTCCTTTTTCTCCAATAACGGCGATGACTCCGTCTACAGGAACACTTCCTCCAGCTTCTACACCGATATACAACAACACGCCGTCTTCGTAGGATTCCAATTCCATGGTGGCTTTGTCTGTCTCTACCTCAGCTATGATTTCACCTGACTTCACTGCATCACCCACTTTTTTCAACCAAGCGGAAATTGTTCCTTCCATCATGGTATCACTCATTTTGGGCATGGTCACCACCACTGCTGGTATAGAAGAAGTTGCTACAGCCGGAGCAGGAGCCTTTACTTCAGCCGCAACAGGCGCTGGTGCCGCAGCTGGTATTGCCGCTTCAACTTTTGGAGCTGCCGCAGGAGCTCCAGACAACAAATGCTGGAATGCTTCTCCCTTCTCTCCGATTATTGCGATGATTCCATTGACAGGAACCGAATCTTTCTCTTTTACACCTACATAAAGCAACACTCCTTCTTCGTAAGATTCCAATTCCATGGTAGCTTTATCCGTCTCCACTTCTGCCAAGATGTCTCCAGGCTTAACCGTGTCACCTACTTTTTTCAACCAGGATGCAATCACACCTTCTTCCATGGTGTCACTCATTTTTGGCATTCTAATAATTTCGGCCATGTTCTATTTTGCGCTTGTAGTTTTTAAAGTGCCCAAAAATAGTTTTTAAAAACGCTTTATTCAAATTTATATGCTGTATTTTCCTAAGCGTTTTTGACCCCTTGCATTCATGCCCTTACTTCAACCGTGCAACTTCCAACGACCTAAATACCTCTTTAACGGGCACTTAGAAACAGTTTACCCTACCTTATTTCGGCAAGTACCCCTCCCTCCCACGCATCAGGATCACGTAGAAACTCACGATGGCGACATCTTGGAAGTGGATTGGCACCGAAGAGGACACTCCAAATTACTGATCATCAGCCACGGTTTGGAAGGAAATAGCAGCAGGTCCTACGTCCTGGGAATGGCAAAAGAAGCCCTGAGCAGGGGATTTGATGTGCTTGCTTGGAATTACCGAGGATGTGGAGCGCAGCTCAACCGAAAGGCGATTTTTTACCACAGTGGGGCCACCTACGATTTAGATACCATCATTCGCTATGCCTCCCCGGGCTACACGGAGATTGCATTGGTTGGCTTTAGTCTAGGTGGAAATCTAACCCTCAAGTACCTAGGCGAAAAGCGCGACCGAGATTCGAAAATCAAAAGAGGCGTGGCCATATCCGTCCCCCTAGATCTTGGAGGGGCATGCGACCAAATTTCTACTGCAGCCTTTGGAGTTTACACCCGCCGATTTTTGAAGAGCCTCCAACTAAAAATCGAAAAAAAATCTAGCCTTTTCCCAGAAGAGTTTGCGGTGGAAAAATTTGCTTCCATTCGTAGCCTTCGGGATTTTGACAACACCTTTACCGGCCCCCTGCATGGATTTCACGATGCCGAAGAATACTACCAAATAAACTCTGCACTTCAGTTCTTGCCCGACATTGAAGTGCCTAGCCTGATTTTAAACGCCCAAAACGATCCCTTCCTCAGTCCCTCCTGCTACCCTAGGCAGCTGGCACAAGAGCTGGATCAGGTGCACTTTGAATTCCCCATCCATGGCGGACATGTGGGATTTATGCGATCCGATTCCGGGCAACCCTTTTATTCTGAGACCCGAGCTGTTGAATTTATTTGCCAGGATTCCTAACTTCGAGAAATAATAGCTGAACCTGCGACCATGTGTGGAAGATATTCACTTGCCAAAAGTAAAATTGAACTAGAAGAACGCTTTCAAGCAGAAATGCTGGCGGATTTCTCACCACGGTACAACATTGCCCCTACCCAATTGGTCCCCGTGATCACCTCAGATAGTCCCAAAGGATTCTCCTTTTTTTACTGGGGTATCACCCCTGATTTTGGTCAAAACAAGCCCGTATCTGCTAAATTGATCAATGCTAGAGCGGAATCGGTACACGAAAAAGTGACTTTTAAATCCTCCTTCCTCAAAAGAAGGTGCCTCATCCCGGCAGATGGATTTTACGAATGGAAAAAAGTAGGAAAGAAAACTAAAATCCCACACCGATTCACCTTGCGTGAGGAGGAACCCTTTGCGTTTGCTGGTATTTGGGAGGAATACGAAACAGTCTCTGGAGAGTCTCAACACACCTTTTTGATTCTTACCACCAGCCCAAATGACTTGGTGGCTGAAGTCCACGATCGCATGCCCGTGATCTTGCGACCAGACCAAGAAAAAAAATGGCTAGACAGCTACAGCTCCGAAGCCGAACTTCTGGAACTATTGAAGCCTTATCCAACGGATTCGATGCTGAGCTACACGGTATCACCTCTAGTCAATTCGGTTCAAAATGATTCCCAAAGCCTGGTTAGAAAGACCTCTCCCATGGATCAATTTGGGAATTACACGCTGTTTGGCTAATCCAAACAAGCTCCTCCTTTGTTATTGAATTAATTTGCTTGCCGATATTGCATTGCTATTTACCCAATTCCACCCCCACTACTTTAAGTTAAGCCCATGTATACTTCACGAATTCTAGCAGCAGGACACTATGTACCTGAACGCATCGTCACCAATGCCGAACTTTGCCAAATGATGAATACCACGAACGAATGGATTGTGGAGCGTACGGGGATTCAAGAAAGACGCTGGTATACGCCTGGGGTAGATACCGTGAATAACATGGCTGCAAAAGCCAGTAAAATGGCAATGGAACGAGCAGGAGTAGAAAAAGATGAAATTGACTTCATTATTTTTGCGACCATCACACCCGATTACTTTTTGCCGGGCAATGGCGTACTCCTGCAGCGGGAACTGGGCCTCAAAACCATTGGTGCCCTTGACATTCGAAATGCTTGTTCTGGCTTTATCTATGCCCTATCGATCGCAGACCAGTTTATCAAATCGGGCATGTACCAAAAAATACTCGTTGTCGGTGCCGAAATCCAATCTTCAGCCTTGGATAAAAGCGACGAAGGCAGATCCAGTGCAGTGATCTTTGCGGATGGCGCCGGTGCAGCAGTAGTGGGCCGCGCAGCAGCGGGTCAAACGGGGATTATCAGTACCCACCTGCATTCCGAAGGAGCGCATGCTGAGGAGCTCTATTGCATCGCTCCAAGTTCCAGTGGAAAAGTACGCATCTCCCAGGAGTTGATTGAGCGTGGAGACTTTTTCCTGAAAATGAATGGCAATGCAGTATTCAAGCATGCTGTAGTTCGCTTTATGGAAGTAATCCAGGAAGCCTTGACCTTCAATCAGCTGACCAAAGACGACATCGACCTGCTCGTGCCTCATCAGGCCAATTTGAGAATCTCACAATACATACAGCAGAAACTGGAGTTGCCTGACGAGAAGGTGTTTAACAACATCATGCACCTGGGCAATACCACCGCAGGAACCATCCCTATTGCGCTTTCCCAAGCTTGGGAGCAAGGACGATTGAAAGAAAATGACCTGATTTGTTTGGCTGCTTTTGGCTCAGGATTTTCTTGGGCTTCTGCACTCTTGAAATGGTAAACAAGTGAAATCGGAGCTAGACCTTCATCTCTGGCTAGATAAATCGCTAGTTCAGCGGCAAAATCAGCTGAAAACTGATTTTCTAGACCTTTTTGAGCAGCTAGGCAACTCAGTTACGAATGAGGAATTGGCCCGCTTTTTCTCCAATTCTAAGGGCAAAAAAATCTCCAAAGGAAATCAGCTACTCGGCTTCCCTTATCTCGTGCTTGACCTGATTCGAGACTTTGATTTGGACAAGGGTTGTAATATCCGTTTTGTGAGTTGGTTTGGCCATGGGCTGTATTTCTGCGTATTTTTAGGCAAACAAATGCTCCAACCTGATCAGTTATTTGTTGAGAATGGCTTCCTGTTGGGACGAAATGACCTCCCCTGGGATTTAGCAGCACAAGTGGACTGGATACAGGCCGGCACTATAACCCCTGACTCCCCCCAAAACCAAGGAGAAGCAAGGCTATGGATTAAGGAGATTGCCTTGGTTGGGGACCCCGAAAATTGTCTCCAAATTTTAAGGGATGAACTGAAGAAAATTCTCCTGGCAAATCCAGCTGAGTAATCAAAAAATTTAAGGATTTCATGTACTTTTAAACAAGAAATGATTTTTAACGTAGGAATAGGGGAATTACCCAATTTCGAGTGCCGAAATCTGTTTCCAACCGACCTTTAAGATCCTGATTTACTATGAAGTATGTACTGATCGCAGTATTCTCCCTTCTTCATTTTTCGCTTTTTGCACAGACTTCTAAAGTCGCCGTTCGCTATTCCAGTGATTCTTCAATTGTGGGAACAGGCTTGGTCGAGAAAAATATTCAAATTGGCCTTTGGAAGTTCTACACAACCAAAACCAACACCCTAGTTACGGAGGGGATCTTTAAAAATGGCCTTCGCGATGGGCAATGGACGAGTTTTCATCCTAATGGCAAGCGAAAAGAACTAGCAGATTACCGAGATGGAAAACTTTTTGGTCCAGCCCGATTTTTTGATATCAATGGATTTCTAGTCAAAGACATGATCTTTCAGGATAGCATTTTGGTGGGTAAATACACAGAATATTATGGGAGTACTGAAAAGGACTTTTACGTGGAGCCCAGCCAAGTCAAGGTGGAAGGAAATTATGCAGGGGGCAAAAAAGCGGGACAATGGCTGACTTATTTCCCAGAGGGTGAACTCGCTGTGCGGGAATTTTATGTGGATGGATTGCGAGAAGGCCCCTATTTCGAATTTGATCAAACTGGAAATATCTTAGCCGAAGCCACTGCGGTCAAAGGGCAATTTGATGGTGTTTACAAGACCTTTTCACTACCCAACGTGGTTTACCAGTCGGGAACCTACAAAAACGGGAAGAAAATTGGCGAATGGAAAAGCTTTTTCCCAGGCACAAAAATCCCTGAATCGGAAGAATTCTATGATGGGTCCGGAAATCGCATTGGAGAATGGAGCTACTACTACGAAACAGGCCGGCTCGCACGAAAAGAACGGTACGAAAACGGAGTAGCAGTTGGCGTATGGGAGGAATATTTTCCCAACAAGGAAATCTCCAAACGCAAAACCTATGTTTTGGGCGTTCCTGAAGGTGACTATTTAGAAAATCACAGTTCGGGCAAACTTTCGGTACAAGGTCAATACGCAGGTGGCGCAAAAGTTGGAGTTTGGAAGAATTTTTACCCTGATGGGAGTTTGTATGCCATTGGAGAGTACAAAAGCGACCTCAAAACAGGCCTTTGGAAGTATTTCAATAAAATTGGAGTGTTGGCTGCTGAAGGAGAATACTTACTCGGAATGGAGAATGGGCAGTGGGTGTATTACTACGATGGAGGTCAATTGAAATCTGTAGGTAGATTCAACTTAGGTTTTGAGGATGGGATTTGGGGTTTATTCTATGACAACAAGCAGCTGACTCAAGAAGAGTTTTGGGACAACGGCAGGCTCCTCAATGTAAGTGATTACAACACCCTAGACGGAAAAGAAACTCGGGACAAGGGCACCTTAAAAGACGGAAAAGGCACCCGCATCACCTACTACGTCACGGGACAAAAAGAATCTGAAGGTAGCTACCAGGGCGGTAAATCAGAGGGACTTTGGATCTATTACCACGAATCAGGCAGAAAAGCCTCTGAAGGCATGATGAAGGATGGCAAAAAGCAGGGTCCATGGAAGTTTTACAATTCAGCTGGACGGTTGGAAGACCTCCTTCAGTTTAAGGATGACGAAATTCAGTACCCCAAAGGTAATACCGATAACTAATAGCAAGCCTTCGGCTTATAAAACTGCCTTCGGCAGACAGGCCTACCTTCGGCTGCTGAACATTCCTCGTTAATCTCGGTTAAACCTAAAACCGATACCCATGTTTGGATTATTCAAAAAGAAAAGCGAGAAGGAAAAACTTCAAGAAACTTATGCGAAGATGATGGCTGATGCCCACAAACTCTCGCATAGCAATAGAACTGCTGCGGACAAATTGATGGCGGAAGCTGAAGAAGTGGCCAAGCAGATCGACGCCCTCAACAAGGCCTAATTCACACTTAATTTCTTACTTTCTTGCGTAATCGTCCTGCAACCGGACGATATCGTCTTCATCTGATGGTTGGCTTGCATCCGTGTGCATCCATATCTCAGCAACTACCCCCCAGCCAGCTGTACCGATCAGGCGATGGCGCTCTCCCTGCTTTAGAGAAACGATTTCATTGGGAATCATTGCTACTACAGGACCTTGAGCATCGTCCAAACTCCTACTGATTGCTGCTTCGCCTGCCACTAAAGTCCACAACTCTGCACGACGGAAGTGGTACTGCCAAGAGAGTCGAGCTCCTGGCGCAACAAGTAAGAATTTAGGGCTCAACTTCTGCGCATACTGCTCTTCCAAAAGCGTTACTTCAGGGAAAAACTGGGCTTTAAATGCTCGAATCTGCGATTCGTCCAACACAAAAAAACCTCCCCAGGGGCGCTCAAAATCTTGGGTGGAAGTCGAAAAACCTGCATCTCCCAAATAGGTTTCTACAACTGCTGCAACTTGAGATTTACTTAAGTTGGGGGAAAGAATAAGTGGTTTCATACACTGGAATTAAAAAAGAAATCAAAAGTAGACATTTTTCCAGTTTCCAGAATGGTGCACTTAAAATTATCAAAAGCTCTGAAGTGTGGGATTTTAAAGGAAACTGTCCCTACTTCCCTACTTTCTTAAATAAATTACCGATACCTTCTTTAATTTTTTTCTAAATGTGTTTTTAAGCCGGCTAATTTATTGCGTATTTGAACGCTCAGTTCTGAGCCATGCATCTAATTAATCCACAAAAGGCCCTCTCGAAAATTGAGGGCGTAGTAGAAGGGAAAAACTACCTCCTCAAGATACGGCTAATCAAAAGCCTCTACCAGAAAGGTGCTTCCACTGCCAATGAAATCTGTGGGAGCATGGGAATTTCTTTACCCACGGTGAATGCCCTCTTGACAGATTTAATGCGTTCAGGGGAGGTAATCAAACAAGGTCGCGCGGCTTCTCAAGGTGGAAGGAAACCAGATTTGTACCGACTGGCGCCCGATGCATTCTATGTGTTGGCAGTGGATCTCAGCAAATACGCTATAAGCTTGGCCCTCTACAACTGCCAGCAGGAGATTGCCAAGGAACAGGTGACGCATAAAATTACACTCAATAACGAACCGGAGACCTTCGAACAACTGTGCCAGCACATCGAAAGCTACCTAGGGGCTTCTGCCATCCCGTCGGACAAAATCATTGCCATCGGTATTTCCATGCCAGGACTGATTGACTCCAAGGCTGGGATAAACCATACCTACCTCAATTTTGGCAAAAAAAGCTTGCAAGAGCACCTCGAAAGCAGGTTCCTACAACCCATATTTCTTGAGAATGATGCACGAGCCATGACACTTGCCGAATACAAGTTTGGGGCTGTCCAGGACGCACAACATGTATTGGGCATTTTTGTCGGTTGGGGCATCGGATTGGGAATTATTGTGGACGGCAAAATCTACCAGGGTACTGCTGGATTTGCGGGGGAGTTTGCCCACTCTCCTCTTTTTGAATCCCAGGAGATCAATTGCACCTGCGGAAAAAAAGGTTGCTTGGAAGCCGTAGCCTCGGGTACCGCCATCGTCCGCATGGCTGAAGAAGCGATCCTGCTCGACAAAGACAGCATTCTGGCACGTATGGCCAAATCCTACAAGGGGCCACTCGATCCCAATCTTGTCGTGCGTGCCGCTCAAGAAGGAGACCAACGCGCCATCACCATCCTCTCTGAGGTGGGGCTTAATCTAGGAAGGGGCATTTCCATGCTGATCCAGCTCCTCAATCCGGAACTTATCATCCTTGGAGGTGTAGTCGCTGAAGCCAATCAGTACATTTTGACTCCAATTCAACAAGCGTTGAATGTGTACAGCATGGCCAAATCACGAGAAAAAACCAAGATTGTACTGTACCAATTGGGAACTGAGGTTGGATTACTTGGCGCCATAGCCGTAGTTACCGATAAGCTATTCGAAGAAGTCCTTACCAGGCCAAATTGACCTTGAGTTATAGCGCTATATCCTTTTCGTGCACGATCTGGTATTCCCTGTTTTTTAGGGAAACCAGTCCTACATCATAGCAAATCCGATGCGGCTGCCCATCCAAACCTACTCCCTGATGGGTCATGTACCTAAAGTTAAAACCCTCCAGCAACAAGTATTCTTTACCAACTTTCGTTGGTTTCTTTCCTGCTTGGAGCAGTGCGAGCAGGATAGCTCTATTCCGCTTCAAAACTCGGTTGATGATTCGTATCTCTTTATTTTGAATTGAATTTTGCTGGTTGTTGAAGTTATTTCTGCAACCCTCGTCACAAAATTTCTTATCCAATCGCCCATAAAGGACCTGGGCACAGCATTGGCAAAAGCGCTTTTCTAGTTTCATAGATCAAAAAATTAGAGATTAGAGGAATGTCCCTCTTTAAAAAATATCAACTCAGGTGAAACACCTGGAACAACTCACCAGCAAATTACTTCTTTTCTGCCACCAATCGGACCACGGCTGATTCTCCGCTATGAAATTCACCTTCATTGAGATTTACAATCTTTTCCTCCAAGAATTGAATTCTAAATCCAGAAAAATCATCTTGAAGTTCCTCCTCGGAGAATAGCATACCTAAATCTTTCGGTCCGCCTGCTTGGGGATTCTTAGAATTAAATTCGAGGTGTTGTTTTGAAAATCCTTCCAAAATCAAAATCCCACCTGGTTTAAGCATAGCAGCCAATTTTTGGTGAAACTCTTTTCGAACACCTGCAGGAAAATGAGCAAAAATCAAAACCAAAGCATCAAAACTTTCTTCAGCAGCTTCAAATTCCTCCAACGAAGTTACCGCATACTCAATTTCTACTCCTTTCAGAAGTGCTAATTGAAGTGCTTTTTTCTTCCCCTCCTCACTTTGATCAAATGCCTTGACCTCCCAACCACAACCTGCTCCGAACACTGCGTTCCTTCCTTCTCCTTCTGCAGGAAAAAGTGCCTTGCCGGGCTTTAACTTTTGGATTTCCTTGCTAAAAAATACATTGGGATCAG
>JBILBQ010000112.1:0-7527 GCA_044353615.1 Algoriphagus sp.
CAATGCCTCCACTTGCCCAGGAAAAAAGGCAAGATGATGCCCTCGTCCACAAAAAGGAATTCGGTCGCATCAAAGTGATCCTCCGTGATTTTGCTGGTCCATTTTTGCTTGAAAAAAATAAAGTTTAACTCTAAGTCTACAATATCCCCTGCGGTACAGCCGTCAAAACGGATCACCTTTACAGGTGGAAAGGGAGGGGCCAGCTTTGCAAATAAGGATTCCGTAAAGCCTTCCTTTACTTGAAGGTGAGACTTTTCCACGGCCGTTTGAAGGGTAAGTTGCATCAAAAGCTAAGTACAAATAGAAGAAATAAGATAAGCCAAACCGCATCCATAAACTGCCAATAAATGGTAAATAAGCGGATTCTTAATTTTTCATACGGGTTGGTTGACCACACAAGCCTTCGCACTACGTCCTGTTGCGTTTTTCGAAATTCAACTAGCAAAATGGCCGCAAAGGTCATCGCCCCGAGTAGGTGGAGCACATGGATTCCCGAAAGCACATACAAAAAAGAGCCACTGGGAATTCCCGTAAAATTGATCCCTCTATCCGTGAGCTCCTTCCAGCCCAAAATTTGAAAGGCTATAAATAAAAGCCCTAAAATAAAGGTGGATTTCAACGAACGATACAGCTTATCAATGTTTTCTTCCTGGTAATGAAGACGCATTTTCACTGCCGTATACCCAGAAAGTACGAGGAGAAAAGTAGATACCAAAAAGGCAAATGGCACCTGCTCATTCAATCCTTGAAGGTATTCTCGCCCAGAAAAAAAGAAGGATAGGGACAAAAATAAGAAAATTATCCCGCTTCCTAACATCGCTAGGTACAGCAAGGTCTCGTAGGGATGTTGCTTCTCTATCTTTTGGAACCAAGTTTTCGAAGGAGGGGTTTGTCTCATTGAAAGCAAAACATTTTGTGCGTGGCTTAGTTCAAAAAATGTCAATTTCCATGGTCTTCCAATGGAATCCCTCAAAAAAACCTAGATTTACAGCCTTCAATCTCCTAAACCAGCCCTTTGTGGATAGACCTTCTTTTCTCTCCATTTACCAGTCGGATCCCATTTTTCAAACTTTCGCCCACCAATTAAGTGAAGGTGCTCCTTTCCAACTGCAGGTAAAAGGTCTATCGGGTTGCTTAGACATGGTCCTTTTGGCAGCCTACTTCGAGCAGCACGGCGGCTTTCATTTGGTCATAGCCCAAGACAAGGAGGAGGCAGCCTATTTAAATTCGGATCTCCAAAATTTATTGGGCAGCCTAGATCAACAGATTTTCCCAAGTAGCTACAAACGCCCCTACCAATACGAAGAGGTAGACAATGCAAACGTACTGCAACGGGCAGAACTCCTGAACCAGCTACTAGAATCCAAGGGTAGCGCTCGCATCGTGATCACCTATCCCGAGGCACTCTACGAAAAGGTCATCAACAAACGTTCGCTAGTAGAAAACACCTTTACCGCACGAGTGGGAGAAGCTGTTGACATGGAGTTTGTCACTGAAATTCTTTCAACCTACGACTTTGAGCGTACCGATTTTGTCTACGAGCCAGGGCAATTTGCCATTCGTGGTGGAATCTTGGATGTCTTTTCGTTTAGCAATGAATTCCCCTACCGCCTGGAATTAGTCGGAAAAGAAATCGAGAGCATCCGAACTTTTGATCCCGAAACTCAGCTTTCCCTGAAGTCTGTGGACTTCATCTCGCTTATCCCCAATGTGCAAACCCGCCTCCTCCAGGAGGTGAGACAGTCCTTCCTAAGCTTTTTGCCCGAGAAAGCCCTACTCTGGATCAAAGACTACCAGCTCACCCTTGATGTGATGGACGAGTGCTACCAGAAGGCAGCACAAGCTTTTGGGCAGATAGCTGGGTCAACTAAGAAGGAAGCCCTCGTGCTCCAACCCGAACAGTTGTTTGAGGAAGGCGCACATTTTGTCGAAGCAGCAAAAAAGTTTTCCATAGTAGAATTTGGCAGGCAGTTTTACCTGAAAGGTGCCAAAAAAATCAGTTGGGAGAGCCAGCCACAACCCTCCTTCAACAAAAATTTTGACCTGCTCGTTGCCAACTTGGGAGACAATGAAAAGGCAGGCTACCTCAACCTAATCGTTGCAGAGAACGAGAAGCAAATCGACCGACTCCAGGGAATTTTTCAGGAATTGGACCCTACCCTACAGGTGCAAAGCCTGTTGCTAAGTCTCCGCGAGGGCTTTGTCGACAAGCAGGCCAAATTAATTTGCTACACCGACCATCAACTGTTTGAGCGTTTTCACCGCTACAAATCCAAGAGTAAATCCACCGCCTCCAAGGCCCTCACCCTCAAAGAAATTAAGGCCTTACATCCCGGAGACTATGTGGTCCATGTGGACTATGGAGTGGGGCGATTTGCAGGTCTAGAAAAAGTCGATGTGAGTGGCAACATGCAAGAAGCAGTTCGATTGATCTTTCGAGACGATGACCTGCTCTATGTCAATATCCACTCGCTACACAAGATTTCGAAATTTTCAGGCCAGGAAGGACAAGCACCCTCCATGTCTAAGTTGGGCTCCCCCGACTGGGAAAATAAAAAAGCACGGGTCAAAAAACAGGTCAAGGACATTGCAAAAGACCTCATTGCCCTCTATGCCAAACGCAGGTCTGCCCCAGGCTTTGCCTTCTCAAGAGATTCTGTGCTGCAGGTGGAGCTCGAATCCTCTTTCTTATATGAGGACACACCTGACCAAGCTGCTTCAACGGCAGATGTAAAGGCAGATATGGAAAAATCCTATCCCATGGATAGACTCGTTTGCGGGGATGTGGGTTTTGGCAAGACAGAGGTCGCCATCCGTGCGGCATTCAAAGCTGTCAACGATCGAAAGCAGGTTGCCATCTTGGTACCCACCACAATCTTGGCCATGCAGCATTACCAAACCTTGTCTGAACGACTTGAAAATTTTCCTGTCAAGGTGGACTACCTCAACAGATTTCGATCTGCCAAAGACATCAAAGCCATTAAGGAGCAGGTAACCTCTGGGGAGATTGACATCCTGATCGGCACGCACAAAATTGTCAGCAAAGACATCGAATTCAAAGACCTAGGATTGCTGATCATCGATGAGGAACAAAAGTTTGGGGTCAAAGTAAAGGACCAACTCAAAAACCTACGGGTCAATGTAGATGTGCTTACGCTGACTGCCACCCCAATTCCGCGTACCCTCCATTTTTCTTTGATGGGCGCCCGTGACCTATCCGTGATTGCAACTCCCCCTCCCAATCGGCAGCCAGTGACTACGGAGGTGCAAACTTTTGAGGAGGAAGTCATCCGTGATGCGGTCTCTTACGAACTCCGACGAGGAGGACAGGTGTTTTTTGTGCACAACCGGGTGGGTGAAATTGACAGCATTGCCAACTTAATTTTGAAATTGGTTCCAGATGCACGCGTCATCGGCGCCCATGGACAGATGGATGGGGATAAGTTGGAAAAAATCATGGTGGACTTCATCAACCACCAGTACGATGTGTTGGTGTCCACCAACATCATTGAGTCAGGTCTAGATATTCCAAATGCGAATACGATTCTGATCAACCGGGCACACATGTTTGGACTTTCGGATCTGCATCAGATGCGTGGACGGGTAGGAAGGAGCAATAAAAAAGCCTTTTGCTATTTGCTCACCAGTCCACTTTCAGGCCTTACTGCCGAAGCGCGAAAAAGATTACAAACCTTAGAGGAGTTTTCTGACTTGGGCGATGGCTTCAAAGTAGCCATGAAAGATTTGGATATTCGCGGAGCGGGCAACCTCTTGGGAGCCGAACAAAGCGGGTTTATCACCGACTTAGGCTTTGAGATGTACCATAAAATCCTAGATGAGGCCGTACAGGAACTGAAAGAAAACGAGTTTGCCGCCTTATTTGAGGAGGATCTTAAAGAAAAAGTAAGTGTGCTGGTTCAAGATTGCACCATTGAAACGGATTTGGAACTCTTAATTCCCGAGTCCTATGTGAGCAATATCAGTGAGCGCCTTGGGCTCTATTCGAAGTTGGATGCGCTCGAAAATGAAGAGGAGCTAGATAAATTTGGTCAGATGCTACAGGATCGATTTGGTCCGCCTCCTCAGGCAGTTCAAGACCTGATGGAAACGGTCCGTTTGCGTTGGCAGGCCGAAGAATTGGGTATCGAAAAGTTGGTGCTCAAGGCTTCTCAAATGAAATGTTACCTTCTTCCATCGAGCAAAGAGGCGTACTACAGTTCGGCGATTTTTGGGAACATGATGAAATTTGTACAAACCCATACCAAGACTTGTAAAATAAAAGAACATAAAAACCGTTTGATTCTCAGCGTCGATCAGGTACAAAGTATACAAAAGGCACAGCGTTTGCTCAGAGAAATGAAAATTTCCTAAGCCTATTCCATATTCACTTCAAAAAATTGAAGCTGTATAAAGTCTAGTATAGCTGTGAAAATTGAATTAAGTTAATTACATTCTAAAACTACCTTAATTAAAAAACAGTACTTTTATATCTGTTTACCACGAATTGAATTGATTTTCTTCTAGTAAACAGAACTCAATTAAACAACAAATTCATTACGGCTTTGGTGCTATCGCCTAAGTCCTTGTATATTAGCAACAGAAATAGACCAAACACATATCACCTATGCGTCTACCAAACAACTGTAGGAGCTATGCATTAGCCCTACTACTCGTATCAATTACTGTTTTATCTTCTTGCCAGAAAAATAATTCTTATGGCAGAAGGTCTGCAGGTGAACCTGGCAAAAAAAGCCCGACCACTGGCGCTGACTTTTCCTTCGATGTAGAAGACTCTACTCAATTTTTTGTGTCTAGGGATGCAGAACAGTTGCCTGGCCCCAACTTAAAATTGATTCAAGGCGGAAGAGCAGTTCTTGGCTCCCAAGAAGAAGATGTGATGGCTTTCCGTGACAACCTCGAAAGAACGGTCTCCATTGCTACTTTTTGGATGGATGAAACCGAGATGACCAACAACGATTACAAGGAATTTTTATTCGACATGAAAAAGCGAATCAGCAAAGATTCCTTGGATAAACTAGAGCCTTCCGAAAAAGTATGGCGTGGCGCCATGTCCTTTAACGACGTCTACGAATCCTACTACTTCAGATTCCCAGGCTTCAATTTTTATCCAGTAGCAGGCGTATCCTGGAGCCAAGCAGATACTTACGCAAAATGGAGAACTGAGTATGCACAAAAGGTAGTCATTAGTGATAGAAAAATGGACACAACCCTCACCCGATCCCAGTTGATCGAGCTTGGGGTAGTGATTGCTGAATTTAGACTTCCCAACGAGGCAGAATGGGAATATGCTGCCAAGGCCATGATTGGTACCCAATACCTAGACGAAAACCAAGAGTATGGACGTATTTATCCTTGGGATGGAAGAGGTGTAAGAAATCCCTACGACAGTAGAGGTAAAAATGGCGCAAAGCAAGGTGATTTCTTAGCCAACTTTAAGCGAGGTAGAGGTGACTATGCGGGTATCGCAGGTGACCAAACCAACGATGGTGAAATCATCCCAACCAATGTGTATGACATGGCTCCTAATGATTTTGGCTTGTACAACATGGCAGGAAATATGAACGAATGGGTCTATGATGTCTACCGTCCACTTTCCTTCCAAGATGCTGATGACCTCAATCCACTTCGTAAAGATGGTGTGTATGACGATAGATCTGAATATGGAACTTCCTTACTCAATGATTCCATCCGTGTGTACAAAGGGGGTTCATGGAAAGATGTCACCTACTGGCTAGCCCCAGGAGCACGCCGATTCATGCACCAAGATTCTTCCACCAACCACATTGGCTTCAGATGTGCAATGGTATCTCTAGGAGCGAAAGGAAAGTAATCCTACTCACACGCTAATCTTACAAAGGCCCAACTTAATGTTGGGCTTTTTTTTTGCCATTCCTAATTTCCCTGTTTTTAGAAAAGCTTTATTCTAGTACATTGCTTTTGTTACTCACCCACTTCATCCATGAAAATAGCCTCCCTTCCTTCCCTCATTCTAGGCTTTGTGCTACTGATCAGTTCGGCTGTATCTGCACAAACTTCCTATCAAACTCCCCCAGCCTCCATTGCTGACTTAGTCAATGCGCCTTCCACCCCGGCAGTCACATTATCCAAGGACGGTTCATTCATGCTACTCTTGGAGCGAACAGAATCTCCTTCCATCGAAGACTTGGCCCAGCCCGAGCTTCGTATTGCCGGCCTACGGATCAATCCCAGTACAACTGGACCTAGTCGAGCAGGAGGATACACCAACTTGAAAATCAAAAAAACAGCCGCGGGAGAAGAAATACAGGTGACTGGACTTCCTTCCCCAGCGAAAATGTCTGGCTTTACCTTTTCCCTTGACGAGCGCTACTTGGCCTTCACCCAAACCGAAGCCAAAGGCATCAGCCTCTGGGTAGTCGACCTCAGCACCCATACTGCCAAAGCGCTCACTGGACCTATCCTCAACCAAGTGCTGGGTAATTCCATGGCCTGGCTAGCAGACAATAGCCTCCTCATCAAAGCCGTCAATCCCGCTCGGGGAAAAGTTCCTTCCGCACCTGTGGCCCCTGCAGGACCGACCATCCAAGAAACCTCCGGCAAAGCTGCACCTAGCCGCACCTACCAGGATTTGCTCTCCAATCCCCATGATGAGGCCTTGTTTGCCTATTTTATGGATTCCCAATTGATGCGCATCACCCTTGACGGAAGCAGTACGGCGGTAGGAAAACCCGCCATGATCAAATCCATGCTCCTCAGCCCCGACAAAAATTACCTCCTGGTCGAGTCCATTCAAAAACCATTCTCCTACCTCGTGCCTGCGGACCGATTCCCCTACACCGTAGAAGTTTGGAACAGCCAAGGAACAGCCTTGAAAACACTTGCTCAACTTCCGCTAGATGAGGTAAGGCCAACCGGATTTGATGCCACCGTCAGCGGAATTCGAAATGTCAACTGGCGAGCAGATGCCCCTGCCACGCTGTATTGGGCCGAAGCACAAGACAAAGGCGACCCCAAAATTAAAGTGGCCGAGCGCGACATCGTGTTTACTTTGATGGCGCCCTTTACAGGTGAAAAGCAAAAACTAGTGGGAACCACCCTACGATTTGGAGGCATCAGCTGGTCGGATGATTCGTTTGCACTCCTTAGCGAGCGTTGGTCGGCAAGCCGTACTGAAAAAGTATCCGTATTCCAGCCCGGGGCCCCAAGTCAAGCTCCTCGAACAATCATTGAGCGCTCCTCCGACGACCTGTACAATGATCCGGGTAGCCCATTGTTAACAGACAATGCCTACGGAAGAAAAGTGCTCCACAGAAATGGGGAGCTTGTATTTATGACCTCCGAAGGGGGTAGCCCAGAGGGAAGCATGCCGTTTCTATCCACCTTCAATACCAGTACCAAGGAGCAAAAAATCTTGTGGCGCTCCCAAGCACCTTATTACGAACGAGTAACAAAAGTACTCGATAAGGAAGGCTCCCAATTGATTACCCTGAAGGAGAGCACCGACATGAGTCCCAACTATTGGTTGGT
>JBILBQ010000113.1:0-7497 GCA_044353615.1 Algoriphagus sp.
CATTTAGCGCTTGATTTTCTGATCTCTAGATCCAATTTGTGTGCTAACTATTGCAATGCCTGAATATTGCCTTACCTTTGTGTCCGGCGGCACGACCAGCTCCTGCTGAATCCCCCAGGTCCGGAAGGAAGCAAGGGTAGGCGGTCGTAGCGGTGCGATGCCGCCTCTTTTTTTTCTGGTAGCCCAAATTCAAGCCCTCCTTTCGCTACCTTATCCTAATTAATCTTCTAACTTTGTCATAGGACCTTGGCCTAATCTGTTGTCAGGGACTGTTGCTTTTATACAACCAAAACCTATATCCATGAAATTCTTTATTGATACCGCCAATCTGGAAGAAATCCGCGAAGCACATGACTTGGGCGTATTGGATGGCGTGACCACCAACCCATCCTTGATGGCCAAAGAAGGCATCACCGGCGAAGCCAACATCAAGGCGCATTACAAGGCAATTTGTAAGATCGTAGAAGATAAGGTCAGTGCTGAAGTAATTGCTACTGACTACGAAGGCATGATTCGCGAGGGAAAAGAATTGGCCAAGCTCGATGACAAAATCGTAGTAAAGATCCCCATGATCCGTGATGGTATCAAAGCCATCCGCTACTTCCATAGCGAAGGAATTCGTACCAACTGCACCCTTATATTTTCTTCAGGTCAAGCCCTTTTAGCAGCCAAAGCTGGCGCTTCGTACGTATCCCCATTTATTGGTCGACTGGATGACATTGCCTTTGACGGCCTAGAACTTATTGGTCAGATTGTTCACATCTACCAAAACTATGGGTATGAAACCGAAGTACTCGCTGCATCTGTACGCCATACCATGCACCTGATCAAATGCGCTGAACTTGGAGCAGATGTCGTGACTTGTCCGCTCAAAGTGATTACTGGATTGCTAAAGCATCCACTTACCGACTCAGGATTAGCGCAGTTTCTTGCGGACCACGCCAAGGCAGCAAGTAAATAAGCAACGACCTCCAATTCACTAGCAGCACGCGGCCATGTACATCATCAAAGTCAAAGGAAAAGCAAAAATTCCCGATTACATTCAAGTTCGAGATGCGGATTTTGTACTTGTTGCCTACTTCAGAGCAGATCGCCCCATGAAAAGCGTGGAAAAATTTGGATTGGAAGGCAAGGAAGAACAGCTAGAGGAATTAATCAAATCCCTTCCATTTGGGAAACTTCAAAAACTAGAACTCTAAATCCATGGATTTCAGTACGCTCCCTGTGTTGTCCATGACACAGGCCACCATCTTCCAAGGAGAAATTCCCGTCCTCAGTGACGTCACCTTTTCCGTGGAGCAACATGAGTTTGTATTTCTAATCGGCAGAACAGGAAGTGGCAAAAGCTCTTTGCTAAAGACTTTGTATGCTGACCTCCCTTTACAATCAGGACTTTCGGAGGTGGTAGGCTACTCCCTTTCCGAAATTAAAAGCAAGGAAGTTCCCTTCCTCAGAAGAAAAATTGGAATCATCTTTCAAGATTTTCAACTGTTTACAGATCGCTCTGTCCATGAAAATCTTGCCTTCGTATTGAAAGCTACCGGCTGGACGGACCCCATTCTAATCAAAGAGCGAATCGGAGAGGTACTACTCCAAGTAGGCCTGTTGGAAGCGCTAACCAAAATGCCGCACCAGCTATCGGGTGGAGAGCAGCAGCGCATAGTAATTGCAAGGGCTTTATTGAATAATCCTTCCATTTTACTAGCAGATGAACCTACAGGAAACTTAGATCCTGATGTCGCGGATGGGATTTTCAAATTATTCCAGGACATCAACAAAAAAGGAACCGCCATCTTGATGGCAACCCACAATCACGAGCTACTCCGAAAATACCCTTACCGAGTACTCAAATGTGAAAAAGGAAAGTTGCTAGACAGCACCATGGACGACATCTCTTTCGGCTCCACCTTTTAAAATCTCTCCCTTTTGACGGGATAAATTTTGGACAAAAAAAATACCGACGTCTGTCGGTATTTTTTTTGTTTGTCTTTTCAGAGATTAATTTGTCTTTACTAGATTTTCCTTTGCCTGTGTGAATGTAGGCTCAATTGCAAGGGCTTCATTGAATGCTGCCTTGGCTTCCACCTTTGAGTTTTGATCCAAAAAGACCAAGCCCTTCAAGTTGAGTGCCGCCGCTTTCATGTCCACCTGCTGAGTCTCCGTCTCGGAAACAGCAAAACCAATTTTTTCATCCGCTTTGGCCAGCTTTACGAGCATATTCAAGGAATTCATTGCTTCGGCATACCGCTTCATGGAATACTGAAGGTAAGCCGACTTGTACAAACTAAAATTATCGCCCGTCAAGAGGTGTAGGCTTTCATAATACGGGAGAGCACGATCAAAGGCGCCCAATTGCTCCAAGGCGTAAGAGGCAATTTCTAAAGCTCCTACATTTTTGGCGTTGATTTTCAACATATCCATAGCCACCAACGCTGAAGAAGCATATTCTCCTGCTTCGAAATACAAACTGCCCAATGCTTCCATGTAGCGAAGATCTTCTGGATTTCGGGCCATTAGATCGTAAAGTTTAATTTTGGCGATAGACAAGTCACTGTAGCGAAGTCCAGCTTGGTAGGCCATCTGATCCACCATGTTGAGCGCATTTTTTACTTTAGGGTCAAACTTAGGGATAGAGTCCGTGGCTGTTTGAGCGAAAGCACTACCGATGCTAAGTGCGAATAGGGAAACGAAAACTGCAATTTTCATCATAATTGAACTAGTATTTAAGGTTTTTGAATGGGGTAAAGTCCTTTTTCTTGGGCAATTTTAAGCATCAGAACCCGAGCTTCCTCCGGATTATTTTGAATTCGACCCTCCAATATAGCTTCTTTGATTTCTTCTTTTATATCTCCAATGATTTTTGAAGGCGAAATGCCAAAGGTTTCCATAATTTCCTCTCCACTTACTGGCGGCTGGAAATTACGAACCTGGTCATTTTCTTCTACTTGTTTGAGCTTCTGCTCTACACGACCAAAGTTATCCAAGTACTTCTGAACCTTCTTGTCGTTTTTGGAGGTAATGTCTGCTCGACACAAGGCCATCAGATCATCGATATCATCCCCCGCATCAAAAAGCAATCTCCGCAAGGCGGAGTCTGTTACCTCATCTTTTACCAGGGCAATCGGCCTTAAATGAAGACGAACCAGTTTCTGCACATACTTCATCCGCTCATCCATTGGGAGTTTCAATCGCTTGAAGATTCCAGGAGTCATTCGCGCACCCTTGTCTTCGTGTCCATGAAAGGTCCAGCCGATCTTGGGATGGAATCGCTTAGTGGCAGGCTTGGCGATATCGTGAAGGATCGCCGCCCAGCGAAGCCATAGGTTATCTGAGGCCTGACAAAGGTTGTCGAGAACCTGAAGCGTATGGTAAAAATTGTCTTTATGTGATTTGTCGTCTACAGAATCCACTCCTTGGAGTTCCACCATCTCAGGGAAAAACTCATGCAAAAGTTTGGAGGCAAACAACAGTTTGAAGCCGTAGGAAGGCTTTGGGGTTTGGATAATTTTATTGAGCTCATCAATGATCCGCTCTGCAGAGATGATTTGAAGTCGAGCGGCATGCGTGGTCAATGCGAAAAAAGTTTCTGCCTCGATATCAAAATTAAGTTGTGCGGCAAACCGTACCCCACGCATCATGCGTAGCGGATCATCAGAGAATGTAATTCCGGGTTGCAAGGGGGTTTTTAGCTGCTTGGACTTCAAGTCCTTAATCCCATCAAATGGATCAATCAATTCTCCATAATTCGCTGCATTCAGCGAGATGGCCATCGCATTGATCGTGAAATCTCTCCGCTCCAAATCTTCCTGGAGGGTGCCGTCTTCTACGAGGGGCTTGCGCGATTCTTGCCGGTACGATTCTTTTCGAGCACCGACAAACTCAAGTTCCCAGTCGTCTAACTTGAGCATGGCCGTGCCAAAATTTTTGAATACCGACAGGGGCACATGTACTTCAAAGGTCTTCGCAACTGCCTGAGCCAACTGGATCCCTGAACCCACGCAGGTGAAATCAATATCCTTGCTTGGCCGTCCCAGGATCAAGTCACGCACATAGCCTCCTACAACATAGGTTTCCAGGCCTTCTTCAGCAGCCACTTTCGCAACACGGGCAAAAATGGGATGTTCATCCAGCCTATTCGTTAAGTTCATCACTTCTTTATTTTTACTTCTCCTTCGGGACCTAAAAACAACTCCTTAGTTCCTGCATGAAAAAGCGGAAATAGCAGACTAGTTTGTACCGCTGCCTCAACGCCCGTTTCTTCGGTAAAAATCACAGGTTGGGCAATCTGAAATAAGAGTTTATTCCAATTTGGCTCACGAATTAAAGAAAAGCGAACAAGTCCATTCACCACGGCTCCCTTAGGTAGTAGGGGATTTGCTGGACTTTCGTAGATAGTAGGCTTGGAAGCAAATTCGACAATGTCCAACGAAACCTCAGAAAATGAGACGCAAAGCGTTCGAATCTGAAATAAATCAAACAGTAGGTAAATCCCTTTTTCCAGAATCTCCTTTTCAGCAAGGGATCCTTTACGCAAGGAAAAAATCTTTCCGCTTCCTTCTTTGATGTAAACTATTCCTTTTTCTTTGAGAAGATTAAGAATGTTGGCCTGATCTAGCATGCTACAAAAATAAACAGATTATCTATCTAGACTACCATCCTAAAAAATCATTCGCATTTCCTCGGTAAACAAAAAGTAACTAGCAACTGGTCATTGCCTCAACATACTTCCAACTGGCATAAAAAAAGGACAGCAGCAGCTGTCCTTTTTTATTTTGTTTGAAAAAAGAATTACCCTCTCAACCAGTTGATGAAAGTTTGGTAACCAACACCAATTTCACGAGCGAAAGCTGCTTTTGTCTTTTTTCCAGCTGCTTCTACTTTCTTCCACTCTTCCATGATCTTTACTTTTTCACCATCAGAAAAAGATCTTCTTTTTCCTTCAGACTTACCTGTAGAAGTTCCATTCAAGGAAGCGATCAACTCGTTAAGGTCTGCTAGGAATTTGTTTTCAGTAAGAAACAAACCAGCAGATTCTAATTTCTTAATTACTCCATCTCTAGGGTTTACTGGTGTTACAGCGATTCCTCGTGACGCAGCTTCATGAAGGTCAATTTTTTTTCCTTCAGCGGTCACGTACACAAACCCATCGGATTTCTTTAAATCTACGATAGACTCTTTAATTAATTCTCTCATGTTTTTGTTTATTTTATAGTTTAAAAACGACCCGCAAATTAGTATTAGAAATTTAGTATTCCAAAATGATTAATATAATTTTTAACAAAAAATAAGAAACACTCCTTAATTTTCTCAGGTAATCAATTTTAAAATCCTCAAAAGCCTTATTATCTCGATTAAACACAGACATAAACAATTTTTATTTATAAAAATAAAATCACTAAAAAAAAGAATAATGGCACCAAAATTTGTCAAATAAATGTAAAAACGCATCCTGTTACACAAATCAAAAACACAATTTGGGTGTAAATTATGTATTAAAGCAAGAATTGGATTAATAATTCTATAAAGAATACAAGCAAATGATTTTCTACCAAAAGGCAACTAAAAAAAGTCATAAAACTAGGTATGAAATTGAATCTATTCGGTTTGAAATACAAAAAGAATATCTCCTAATAAACAGACTTTACGTGCAAAAAGTCTTGTATCCTACCCTTGAACTGAAGTAGGTTTTGAATTCCCAATTTATAAAAACTTAAAATTGATATGAAGCCTTTTTATTGTGCAAGAGTAATGTGAAAATAACACAAAACCGGCCAAGTATTTACTGGCTAGATTCGGAGGTGTTGATTCCAGGATTTTAGCTCAGATTTTTCTAGGTTTTTCTGAAAGGCGAGGCAATTACTTTTCTGAAAAATTCCAAGTAGGTTATTAAGACCTATTCATGAAATTTTTCTACCTTTATACCCCATAAGAATTCAACTTATTTCTATCCCTCCACCGCTTCTTATGGCCTCAAAAACAAAATACATTTTTATCACCGGAGGAGTTACTTCTTCCTTAGGAAAAGGCATAATCGCCGCATCATTGGGCAAATTGCTTCAATCCAGAGGATTAAGTGTTACCATTCAAAAATTTGATCCCTACCTAAATATTGATCCAGGGACCTTGAATCCTTACGAGCACGGCGAATGCTATGTAACTGAGGATGGAGCGGAAACAGACCTTGACCTAGGGCATTACGAACGATTTTTAAATGTAGAAACCTCCCAAAGCAACAACATCACCACAGGCAGGATCTACAATAATGTCATTACCAAAGAGCGTAAAGGGGAATTTCTCGGCAAAACGGTTCAGGTAATCCCTCACATCACAGATGAGATCAAAAGTAACTTCTACAAGCTTGGCCAAGATGGAAAATACGATGTAGTCATCACAGAGATTGGCGGTTGTGTTGGAGATATCGAGTCCTTACCCTTTATAGAGGCAGTGCGCCAAGCCCGATGGGATCTAGGTCCTGGAAATTTTCTAGTGGTTCACCTTACGCTTATCCCTTTTCTTAAAGCGGCAAAGGAACTAAAAACCAAACCCACGCAGCACTCTGTAAAGCAACTGCTTGAAGCAGGTATTCAGCCTGATATTTTAGTTTGCCGTACCGAGCATCCTTTACCTGCGGATGTCAAACGGAAACTAGCCTTGTTTTGCAATGTGCAGTTGGACAGCGTCATCGAAGCCATGGATGCTGAATCCATCTACGACGTGCCGCTGCTGATGAAAAAAGAGAAGTTGGACGAACGGGTACTTTCCAAACTCAATTTAAAGTCGAAGTCAAAGTTAGACTTGAAAGATTGGAAAGAATTTTTAGGGCGATTGAAAAATCCAACTGCAGAGGTTACCATAGGTCTAGTAGGCAAATATGTGTCGCTACCCGATGCCTACAAATCCATCATCGAGTCATTTATACATGCAAGTGCCGCAGCTGAATGCAAGGTCAACCTAGTCCTGCTATCCTCTGAGGAAATAAATAATGGAAACTACAGTTCCAAACTTAAATTATTGGACGGCATATTGGTTGCCCCAGGGTTTGGAGAGCGCGGTTTTGAAGGCAAAATCGCCACTGTAAAGTATGCTCGCGAAAACCAGATTCCCTTCTTCGGTATCTGTCTAGGAATGCAAGTTGCCGTGATTGAGTTTGCAAGAAATGTTCTCAAACTTGAGCATGCCAATTCCACCGAAATGGACCCAAATACCCCGCATGCTGTCATTGCCCTGATGGAAGAACAAAAGAAAATTGACCAAATGGGTGGAACTATGCGTCTGGGTTCGTATGCTTGTGATCTCAAAAAAGGCAGCAAGTCAGCTTTGGCCTACGGGAAAACGAAAATTCAAGAGCGACATAGACATCGCTATGAATTCAACAACGAGTACCTCGAACAAATCGAATCCAAAGGCATGATGGCCACAGGGAAAAATCCTAAAACTGGATTGGTAGAAATTATTGAACTTAAAAACCATCCTTGGTTTGTAGGCGTGCAATTTCAT
>JBILBQ010000034.1:0-23455 GCA_044353615.1 Algoriphagus sp.
ATCCATCCAAGTTTTTCCAGTTTTTGGATTAGTTACATCAACAATAACTGTTGGACCTACTGCACCAAATACAGAACCTGCACTATACTCTAAAATTAGAGAGTTAATAATGAGTAATTCCTCCAAGGACTTTTTGATGTCTTCTGTACTCTTCTTCAATTCAGCAATCTCAGCCAAAATCTTCCCAATATCTATTCCTTGCTGTCCTAGTAGAGTTGTTAGCTCACTAATCTTTGTCAAGTTCTGGGCCAATTGATTCTGAAGCAGTGTAACCTGTGATTTAAGAGCATCCAAGGCTTGTTGGTTTTGCCCTAGGGAATTAATTACCACTAGGTATTTAGCATCTAAATCTTTCAATTGAGCTTTCATATTTTCAATCTCAGCAAGTATTTTACTTAACTGCTGAAGTTGTTCTAATTGAATAATTATTTGATCGTATTTCTTTTGTAAATCAGCAAGCTGGGATTTAATCAATTCAATATCTACCCCTTGTTTTTTGATATCTTCCGAGAGTTTGGATATATCCAAAAGAACCTTCCCTATCTCCCCTTGAAGAAGATTTACCTTTTTAATAAGCTCTTCCTGCTTCGCAGAGTTAGACTTAATTTCATTAATCAATGAATCTGACTTGCTCTTCAGTGATTTAACCTCGGCTAACAGCTCCTTATTCTGATTGTTGATCTCCACCAAAAGCTCCATCATTTCTGGATCAGAGACGGTACATCCTATATTGGCTAGAAAGAAAAAAGAGAAGATAATTAAGGTCTTTTTCATAAAAATAATTTAAACTAATTCAAAGTTTCTTATAAACAAGGAGCTTTCCTTAATAAATCATAATAAATCTCCTTATAATATATGATTCAGATAATTTTTTAATGCACACTATAGTTGCCATTACCCCCACTATTAACATTGCAAAACAGCATAAGTAGAAAAACAAAAAACTCAACTGAATCTTTATTTATGTTAGCTAGATCTTTTTATTAATGCAAACTTTATTTTGTAGTACTAAATGGTTTAGAGTCTAATTTTTTTGAACTTAAGTCTATTTGTTTTTAGGGTGTCAGAATAATCGCTTTAAACAAAGGGACAAATATGCAGAAGATGAAAAAATTCTACCACCCGATCAGGTGGTAGAATAAAATATAATTTTCAAACTAATTTAAGTGTCAATTCTTGATGCACCGAACTGAGTTTCCACGAGATCGAATAAGGCTAAACATGATAGCATCACCGCTGTAGAATTGGAGGTACCGAGAAGCAGTGCCGCTAACCGAACTGCTCCAATAAAGCCCGTCAGTGCCCACAGTGTTTATCGAACCATTGGGGTTATTACGAGTCCCTGCCATGGGCAATTTAAGCGGGGAAGCAAATGCGCCTTCGGGATTGTTGCTACTCCAACTTAGGCGTTCTTCGTTTAATTCAGTTTCGGTAGGTAGGCGATACCCACTCGGGCAGGGATTGTTAACCCCATTTACTCCCTGCCATAAATTGCCGTTTTGAGGATTCCTCCAATCAGACAGTCCACTTGAAGATACAATAAAGTTACTATTTCCAGGTTGGTCGGAACTACTCAGGGAAGTAGTAGTTGTGGAGGTTCTTAGCTGATGGCCATCAGCTCCACGTCCCCATTGATATAGATCCCCATAAGAAGAAGCATCTGAACTACTTGTAGCTGCACGGCTAGCACCCAAATTTCGATCCATCCAAGTTTTTCCAGTTTTTGGATTAGTTACATCAACAATAACTGTTGGACCTACTGCACCAAATACAGAACCTGCACTATACTCTAAAATTAAAGAGTTATTATTGAGTAATTCCTCCAAGGACTTTTTGATGTCTTCTGTGCTCTTCTTCAATTCAGCAATCTCAGCCAAAATCTTCCCAATATCTACTCCTTGCTTTCCTAGTAGAGTTGTTAGCTCGCTAATCTTTATTAAGTTCTGAGCCAATTGATTCTGAAGCAGTGTAACCTGTGATTTAAGAGCATCCAAGGCTTGTTGGTTTTGCCCTAGGGAATTAATTACCACTAGGTATTTTGCATCTAAATCTTTCAATTGAGCTTTGAGATTTTCAATCTCTGCAAGTATTTTACTTAACTGCTGAAGTTGTTCTAATTGAATAATTATTTGATCGTATTTCTTTTGTAAATCAGCAAGCTGGGATTTAATCAATTCAATATCTACCCCTTGTTTTTTGATATCTTCCGAGAGTTTGGATATATCCAAAAGAACCTTTCCTATCTCACCTTGAAGAAGATTTACCTTTTTAATAAGTTCTTCCTGCTTCGCCGAGCTAGACTTGATTTCATTAATCAATGAATCTGACTTGCTCTGCAGTGATTTAACCTCGGCTAACAACTCCTTATTCTGATTGTTGATCTCCACCAAAAGCTCCATCATTTCTGGATCAGAAACGGTACATCCTATATTTGCTAGAAGGAAGAAGGAAAATAGAATAAGTATTTTTTTCATTTTTTATTTACTTAAAACTTCTCTCCGTTGAATATTTTTGTGATTTCATCTGCTGTTAATTCCCTATTCCAAACTGCAAAATCATCAATAATTCCAGAGAAATTAGGAGAATACAGATCCCCTCCTAATTCAACTTCATTGCCTAGGAATTTAGTTGATGACACACAATAATTTGAAACTGTTTTTTCTAGTTTACCATTAATATATACTTTAGTAACATTGCTCTTTTGGGACACAACAACAAACTGAAAATCATTGATTTGACTTGGAAATGAAGCCCTACTTACTAAAAGATTAGCCGCATGATTTGCAACAAATATTCCGTTTGTTCCAACAGAAAGCCCAATTCCTAATGTGGAATTAGTTCCCGTAGGAGGAATAAATGCCCAATTTTGATTTGAATTAGCCATCGGCACAGAAACAGAACCATTACATAAATTAGATTCACTAACCGCACTAACTGCTCTGTTTGGTTTTACCCAAATCATAAAGGTATATTCATTCGATATGTCAGTTGGGAATTTAGATTTCAAATCAAATTTTATGCTGCTTACAGTTGTAGAATTAAAATTATAAGCTTTGTTGGCTTGATCTAACCTATTTTTAGTGAGGTTAGCTCCAATTACCACTCCGTTGAGTTTATTACCACTCTCATCGTTTGCATTCCCATTAAATGGCCACCATCCTACTAGACCGTTTGTAGGAACAGTACTGCCGCCAGACAACAATTCCTCCAAGGAATTTTTGATTTCCTCCGTACTCTTCTTCAATTCAGCAATCTCAGCCAAAATCTTCCCAATATCTACTCCTTGCTGTCCTAGTAGAGTTGTTAGCTCACTAATCTTTGTCAAGTTCTGAGCCATTTGATTCTGAAGCAGAGTAACCTGTGATTTAAGAGCATCCAAGGCTTGTTGGTTTTGCCCTAGGGAATTAATTACCACTAAGTATTTAGCATCTAAGTCTTTCAATTGACCTTTCAGATTTTCAATCTCTGCAAGTATTTTACTTAACTGCTGAAGTTGTTCTAATTGAATAATTATCTGATCGTATTTCTTTTGTAAATCAGCAAGCTGGGACTTAATTAACTCAATATCCACCCCTTGTTTTTTGATATCCTCCGAGAGTTTGGATATATCCAAAAGAACCTTCCCTATCTCACCTTGAAGAAGATTTACCTTTTTAATAAGTTCTTCCTGCTTCGCCGAGCTAGACTTGATTTCATTAATCAATGAATCTGACTTGCTCTGCAGTGACTTAACATCGGCTAACAGCTCCTTATTCTGATTGTTGATCTCCACCAAAAGCTCCATCATTTCTGGATCAGAAACGGTACATCCTACATTGGCTAGTAGGAAGAAGGAAAATAGAATTAGAATCTTTTTCATTAAAATTGATTTAACAATTCTAAAGAACCTGACAAATAATGGGTTTCCCTATATAAATCATGTTTATTCGGTTTGTAACATATGTTTCATATATTTTCTTAATAAAAATAATAATTAAAATTAACCCATGAATGAAATAGCAACACCCTTCTATAGTGCTTGAAAGCACACCAACGAGGTGAAACTTGAGGCAAATTACATGACTACACCTTGGTATAGGTAGCCAAATGACCTAATACTAAATGGGGTCTCTAAACTCAAAAGGAGATGTTTTGACTTTTTTACAGTCTTTTATCAATACTTTGATTTTTGTTTTGATTGAACCTTTACGAGTCTCCCTTTTTGCCGTTTAGCTGAATCTCAAAAAAATAATCGCGTTGTACAAAAATGAGAACTGTTTAGTTTTAAACTTTTTAGGTGTATAGTAAAAAATAACGGAAGAGCTTTTTTATGTCTCGCACTTACCCCACTCGCGATTCGGAAAACAAATCGTAGGCAGCCACGAGCAGCTGCTGCGCGGGGGAGCAGCCGTACTTTTCATAGCCTTGGATCCCTGCTCGGTTTTCTACATATACAGGCAGGTATTCCTGCTCCAAGTCATCCCAGAGCACCAAGAGGTAGGCATAGGGGATTTTGCTTGCCCGCCCACGTTCCAGCCAGGAGTTAAAACGCCCTTCGTCCAAGGGCTTGGGGTATTCCGAACTGTTAAACACGAGATAGCCCTTTTTTTACTTTTGGGATCACTTCTTCCCCAATCAAGGCGATCGTCTCGCTCAATTGCTGGTGACTCAGCCCCGCATTGTCTAGCTGGAAGGTAAATCGGTCGATACCGCCCAAAGAAGCACTGTGGCGCAGGATTTTCTCCGCCACCTCATCCGAATCCCCAACGAGGTAGGCACCCCTTTTGGAGTTTTGCGCTTCAAAATGCCCACGCGTGACCGGTGGCCAACCCCTTTCTTTGCCGATACGGGTGAAGGTCTCGGCATAGCCAGGATAATAGTTTTCTACTGCTTCCTCATGCGTTTTTGCAACATAGCCGAGGGAATGCAAGCCTACCTTTAAGTCTTCTTGTGCAAAACCTGCCTTATCTCCCGCTTCTCGGTACAAATCAATTAGGGGGCGGAAGCGGTGGGTCTCTCCGCCTATGACGGCGACCATCAAGGGAAGCCCTAAGGAACCTGCACGGACAAAGGAAGCGGGTGTGCCGCCTACCCCCAACCAAATGGGAAGCTTCGGCTGTAGGGGTCTTGGGTAGATCGCTTGCTCCTGCAAGGCAGGTCGAAAACGCCCTCTCCAAGTCACCACTTCCTGCTCGTTGAGAAGCAAGAGTAGCTCCAGCTTTTCCGCAAACAAGGCATCGTAATCCTGAAAATTCAATCCAAAAAGAGGAAATGCTTCGGTAAAGGAGCCTCTGCCCACAACCAGCTCGGCACGGCCTTGAGAAATAAGGTCTAGGGTAGCGAATTGCTGGAACACCCGCACAGGATCTGCTGCGCTAAGCACGGTGACCGCGCTGCTCAAGCGAATGCGAGTGGTTCGAGATGCAGCTGCCGCCAAAATCACAGAGGTAGCGGAGTCCAAAAATTCTTTCCGGTGGTGCTCTCCAATCGAAAATACATCCAGTCCCTTTTCGTCAGCAAGCTGTATGCGGGCAAGCAGTTCCTGCAAGGCATCCTGAGCAGTTCCTACCGGATTACCCTGTGCATCGGTGACAAAGGCTGCAAAGCTATCTATTCCAATTTCCATGGCGTAAACCTAGGCAGTCTTTGCAAATAAACCGAAGGGCTAGGCTACAAATTCCAGAGGCCCCCGTTGGCTAGCGTAAAGAAAATGGGGTACTTTTAGGAACATGAATCCGCAAATCCTCATCGATATCGTAACGCATCGCATGCCCTTTGGCAAGTACAAGGGAAGACTACTTTGCGATATCCCTGAAGACTACTTGGTGTGGATGTACAAAAAAGGATTTCCTGCAGGTCACTTGGGCATGTGCTTGAATACCCTCTATGAAATTCGATTGAATGGATTGGAGGAGATCATTCGTGAAATTAGATCGCGCTATCCAAACCCATCTAGGAGCTAAATCATATTCAGTCCAGTAACTAAGGTTTCACAATCCATTCCTCGTGCAAAATCTGGATGGCACGGCGGATCACTCGGATATACCCCTCTTCTTCCGTCGGGTCACAACCGTTGCTAATCACCACAAATCCGTACTTTTCTTCAGGATTAAAAAATAGCGCAGAGTATAGACCGTATGCAGAACCGGTATGCCCAACCAATTCCACTCCAGGTAGCAGCATGTCCGTTTTCCATAGGGCCAAGCCGTAATTTTCATCAGTAGAAAGCGGGGTCTGCATTTCTTTGGAATGTGCCTTAGAAATAATCCGAGTTGGCCCTACTTTGCCATAGTTCATGTGCAGCAGGAGGTACTTGGCAAGGTCTGGCGCAGAGATCTTCATGCCTCCTGTTGGTGAAAAAATAGGCGTACTGTAGCCTGGTATGTAGGTCTTGAGTTCCTCGCTTTTGGAAACGTAGGCTGCAGGCGATGCAGTAAATTTTGCTGAATCCCGCTGGTAGACGTAAAGGGTCGCCAAGCGGCTTTTATCCAGTTGATCCACATCGTAGCCACCATAGAGACCCAATGGTTTGAGGATGTTTTCTTGGATGTAAGCATCAAATCGTACCCCCGAATACTTCTCCAAAATCGCTCCTGCGAGATTGAAATTCAAGTTGCAATATTCGTAGCCCTTTCCTGGGGCGTAAGCATTGTAAGCTCCTTGCCAAGTTGCATTCTTCTCCGGATGGATGGCATCCAAGGTAAAGTAGCCCTGCTGATCGTTGATGCTGGAGGTGTGGGAGAGCAGCATGCGCAGCGTGATCACGGTATCCGGAAATTTGGGGTTCCGAATGCGAAATCCAATCAAGTCACTCACGTCATCGTCTAAGGAAATTACTTTTTTCTCGACCAGCTGCAGAAGGGCTGTTGCCGTGAAGGACTTGGAAATGGAGGCAATTCGGAAGAGGTCCGTGGTCTCCAAAGGCTCCTTCCCCTCTTCCTTCCATCCCAAGGCTTGGGTATGCACCACCTTGCCCTCTTTGACTACCGCCACAGATAGTCCCATGACGGGATAGTCCTGCATCAATTGGGTCAGGCGCTGATTAGTTGCATCTTGGGCCTTTACGTTAAAGGAAGAAAACAAGAATACACTCAACAAGAAGGATAAGATGAATCTCATAAGGAGAAATGGCAAGGTGAATCAAAACGGTAAGTTAGAAAATCCAGGAATTTTCTTGCTTCCATCCGGTATTAAATATCGAAACCCTCCGAAAAAAAGACAAAGAAAACAACAGGCTCCAAGTAGACGCTGAAACCAAGAAAAAGAACCTCATTCCTATGTGGTTTTTCTTTGCCACATAGACACATAGAAAAAAAGGAAAGGGTTTAGTTTTGGCTTGTTTTAAACTTGACTAGTAGGCATCAAATAAACCTTATGTGGTTTTTTTTTTGACACATAGACACATAGAAAAGAAGGAAACCTTTGAACAGGTTAACAATAAGCTTGACTTCTAGGGATCACTCAAACCTTATGTGCCTATGTGGTTTTTTTTTGCCACATAGGCACATAGAAAAAAAGGAAAGAGTTTTGTTTTTTTTAAACTTGACTAGTAGACATCAAATAAACCTCATGTGCCTATGTGGTTTTTTTTGACACATAGACACATAGACACATAGAAAAGAAGGAAACCTTTGAACAGGTTAACAATAAGCTTGACTTCTAGGGATCACTCAAACCTTATGTGCCTATGTGGTTTTTTTTTGCCACATAGGCACATAGAAAAAAAGGAAAGAGTTTAGTTTTGTTTTTTTTAAACTTGACTAGTAGACATCAAATAAACCTCATGTGCCTATGTGGTTTTTTTTGACACATAGACACATAGAAAAGAAGGAAACCTTTGAACAGGTTAACAATAAGCTTGACTTCTAGGGATCACTCAAACCTCATGTGCCTATGTGGTTTTTTTTTGCCACATAGGCACATAGAAAAAAAGGAAAGAGTTTTGTTTTTTTTAAACTTGACTAGTAGACATCAAATAAACCTCATGTGCCTATGTGGTTTCTATGTGGTTTCAAAAAAAACTGGTTCCTTTTTCAAAAAATCTACTTGAGTGTGTTAATTCGTAACTAAAAGCAAGACCCTATCCATGTCATTCCCAAATCCCCTCGTTGACCAATTTTTAGTGGAAGGCTGCATGCGCTGCTCTTTGGGCGCTACCCCAGCCTGCAAGGTGCTTCTTTGGACGGATATTTTGGAGTTTCTGAGGCAACTGATCTTGGAAACGGAACTTCAAGAAGAACGGAAATGGGGGGTGCCGACCTACACAATCAATGGGAAAAACGTGGTGATTTTGGGGGTATTTAAGGATTCCTGTGTGTTGAGTTTTATCAAAGGACAGCTTCTCACCGATCCCAAGGCGCTGCTCGAACTTCCGGGTCCCAACTCCATTGGAGGCAGAATCCTTAGATTTACCCAGCTCAGTCAAGCTGCGTTGTTGGAAAATGACATCCGAAACTTCCTGCAGGAGGCTATCCAAGTGGAGCGATCTGGGAAAAAATCAGAAACCGCTCCCCCTCCACAAGTTTTACCAGACGAACTGCTCCAAAAATTCGCGGAACACCCTGGACTAGAACCTGCTTTTTTTGCACTGACTCCAGGGCGGCAGCGAGGCTACCTCATCCACTTTTCGGGAGCCAAGCAGTCCCCAACCCGGCTCAGCCGCATCGAAAAATGTATTCCAAAGATCTTTGAAGGCAAAGGGATGATGGATTAGAACGGGTTATTGAAAATTTTAAAATCGCCCACAGTTGGCAGACCACGGTCCACAGCCCATTTAATTGAACCGCAAACCCTATTTCCTTCCCTCACAGGTAAAAAAAAGGGGGAAATAATTATTCTTTTCTTTTTGAACGTTGAGGCGATTTTTGGAAGGCAATGAAACAATAATTGTTTCCCGAATGGGAAACTATTTTTTCAACTAAACCGTTTAACCCATGAAATACCAAAAGTTTGAAGTAAAATTCCTTCATGAAAAATAACCCCCTTCAACAATTCTCACTAGAAGAGATCACCGATAAGTACATCGGCAAAAAAGGAAGCCCAAAACGAGATGCATTTGAAAATGAATTACGATTAGACTTATTGGGCGAAGCCCTTAAACAAACACGAATCAAGCAAAAGCTTACCCAAGCAGAATTGGGAAAGCTCGTTGGAGTTCAAAAATCTCAAATTTCAAAACTTGAAAACAGTGTGAAAGATGCAAGATTTGAAACCGTGCTTAAGGTTTTTAAAGCGCTAAATACGCGAATCATATTTAAGTTGGAGCAGGAACAAACTTCTAGCTAACTCCCCGATTTCTAAGTCTTGCCTTTGTATTAAATTCTTTCATTTTATTCTTTTTAAACTAACTCCTCAAGTCCAAGCCCATTGTAATCTTAGGATTTACCTGCGTTCTTTGTACAAGCAAGATTATCCCTACCCAACATGTACCAAGCCACGCTTATCCAGCAAGTCACCCTCGTCAACGAAGGCCAAATCCAAGTTACCGACGTCCTAATCGAAGGGGAACGCATCCAAAAAATCGGTTCCATCCCTGCCCAAGATCAATACCACCTCGTGGACGGTCGTGGCAAATACCTATTCCCTGGTGTAATCGACGGACAGGTGCACTTTCGGGATCCAGGGCTGACGCACAAGGCAGACTTGACCAGCGAAAGTAAGGCGGCGATCGCCGGCGGGGTTACCTCCTTTATCGAGATGCCCAACACCCGTCCCAATACGCTCACACTCGGGCTTTGGGCCGACAAATACGAATTGGCCTCCACCAAATCACTGGCCAACTATGGCTTCTTACTCGGCATTACAGCAGACAATCTGGACGAGGTGATCCAATGGGACACCTCCAAGCACCTGGCCATCACGGACGATGGACTTTACTTTACGGGAAAAGGAAATATCCTTGCGGACCAACCCGCCATGTTGGAGAAACTTTTTGCTGCGCACAAAGGACTCATCGCGATCCACTCCGAGAAAGAAGAGATTATCGAGAAAAATGAGGAGCTTTACCGCGAAAAATACGGAGAAAATGTGCCCATCGCTTGCCATCCACTGATCCGCAGCGAACAAGCCTGCTACGAGGCTACCGAACGGGCAATTGGCCTGGCAGAAAAGCATGGAGCCCGCCTCCATATCCTTCACCTCAGCACCGCCAAGGAAACGTCTCTTTTCCGAAACGACATTCCTTTAGCCGATAAAAACATCACCACCGAAGTATCGGTTCACCACCTCTGGTTTACCGACAAAGACTACGAGCGACTCGGTGTCCTTATTAAGTGGAATCCTGCCATCAAGACGCAACAGGATAAGGACGGTCTACTTGCCGCTCTCCTTGACGACCGCATCGACCTCATCACCACCGATCATGCTCCGCATACCTTGGAAGAAAAGCAAAAGCCCTACTTCCAATCCATGTCTGGCGCCCCGCTGGTGCAGCACTCCCTGAATTGCCTCTTGGAGTTTTACCACCAAGGAAAAATCAGCCTTGAAAAGATCGTGGAAAAAATGTGCCACAACCCCGCCATTCTCTACCGCATCAAGGAACGAGGATACATTCGAGAAGGCTACTTTGCAGATTTGACCTTGGTAGATCTCAACAGCGAGTGGACCGTAAACAAGGAAAATATTCTTTACAAGTGTGGCTGGTCACCTCTGGAAGGCACGACCTTCCACAGCCAAGTTGCCAAGACCTGGGTCAACGGACACCTGGCCTACGACCAAGGCACATTCCACGAGGAAGTCAAAGGCAAAGCGCTGGAAGTAGAAACCCACTAAACACCCATGCCCGGATTTTTTAAAGGGAGAACCCTAGTCATTGCCAGCATGCACCGCAAGGAAGAAGTCCTGAAGCCGCTTCTGGAGCAAGGACTGGAAATCACCGTGCAGGTAGCTGAAGGACTGAATACCGACCTGCTAGGAACCTTTTCTGGAGAGGTAGCCCGTCTAGCCGATCCTCTGAGCACCGCACGCAAAAAATGTGAGTTGGCCCTAGATCTCAGCGGCTGCGACCTGGCTCTTGCCAGTGAAGGCTCTTTTGGTCCGCACCCTGCAGCCTTCATTCTACCTGCCAACGAGGAGTGGCTGCTCTTAGTGGACCGAAAAAACAACCTGGAAATTTATGCCCGCCACCTCAGCCTAGAAACGAATTTTTCAGGACAAGAGTTTCACAACTTGGAGGAACTGGAGGCCTTTGCAAGCAAAGTGGGCTTCCCAAGCCATGGATTGATCCTACGAAAAAGCAAGGAGGAGTTGACCGGTATGCTGAAAGGAATCAGAGACCCAACCCTGCTGCGTACATCAGCGGAACAACTCCTAGAAAATCAAAATTCTGGGTATGTAGAGACAGACATGCGGGCAATGTTCAACCCCAGCAGAATGCAAATTATTGGAGAAACCGCCCAGCTCCTCCTCCAAAAACTAAATTCTCGATGCCCCTCCTGCCAAGTCCCTGGTTTCTCGGTGACCTCGGCAGAACCAGGCCTCCCTTGTAGCCTCTGCGGCACCCCAAGCAGTGCTACTTTGGCACACCTGCTCGTTTGCAGTCACTGCCAGCACGAAGAAAAAGTCTCCTTCCCGAATGGCAAAAAAACGGAGGACCCGCAGTATTGCCAAGTTTGCAATCCCTAATCCCTTCCCAGTCGCTCCATCTGGTTTTTTTAGCAAAAAGAAGTAAATTGGAGCAAATGCCCTGCCCATGACCGCAACCCGATTCCTTCTTTTCAGCCTTATTTTTTACCTCAGCTTTTCCCTAAGTCAGGCTCAAAAGCTAGCGGACAAAAACCCAAACCTACCCTACACTTCCTACAGCCCAAAATCCAACGATCAAGTCATCGACAGAGAAGCCTATGCCTCCAAAATCTATGGCTTTTGGTTGGCAACCTGCATCGCCAACTGGACCGGTTTGGTCACAGAAATGGATAAAATCGGGAATATTGGGGAAATCAAAACAGGTCCTTTCTACACCCGAGCCGATTGGGGTAAGCTGGACCAACCCAATATTTGGTCCGGAAAAGAACCCAGCAGCATCTCTCCAACAATCGACTTTGTTTTTGCAAATGAGGACACCCTTTGGGGATCGGATGACGACACCGACATCGAATACATCTACCAGGAACTGCTTCTCCAAAACCAAACTTCCTACCTCACTGGGGAACAGATTCGCAACGGATGGTTGAAACATATTCGAAGCGAGGAGGAAAACTACCTTTGGGTCTCCAACCAAAAAGCCTTCGATTTGATGAAAACAGGGTTGGTACCTCCCGCCACAGGTGATTCTCTCCACAATCCGGAATACGAGATGATCGATGCGCAGCTGACCACAGAGATTTTTGGACTCTATGCCCCAGGAAGACCTGATGTAGCCGTACGCATGGCGACCCTTCCCATTCAAACTACTGCAAGCCAAGAAAGTGAGTGGATCTCTAAGTTTTACGTGCACCTATTTTCACTTGCCGCTACGGCTAATCCTGCCTTGCCAATTAAAGAGCAACTATTTCAACTGGCCGAGCAAGCAAAATCTGAACTCCCACCTGCTTCTTACCCAGCAGCGATGTACCGCTATGTGAAGGGTTTGTACGCGTCGGGGATTCCTTGGGAGCAAGCACGGGACTCGGTTTACCAGCGCTACCAAGTGGAGCAGCTGGATGGCTATGACTTGAGCAGCCGAAATCTGTACTGCAACGCCTGCTATGCCGCCGGCATCAACTTTGCCGCTAGCCTCGTGAGCCTATTTTATGGAGAAGGTGACTTGATCGAAACGATCAAGATCGGCGCTCTTGCGGGCTGGTATTCCGACAACCCAACTGCAACTTGGGGTGGTTTGATCGGATTGATGCTGGGCAAGAAAGGCGTATAAAAAGCCTTTGGACGAAAATTTTCGAATAAATTCCACATCCACCGCACACGTCAAGGATTCCCCAACGAAGGCATAGATACTTTTGAAGCCATGACTCAAAAAGGACTTTGGATCATCGATCGCGTGGTACAGGAAGAACTCAAGGGCGGTGTAGACCTAAGCAGCAATAGCTGGTACATTCCCAAAAAATAAGCTTTCGCTCGAAGCGTCCACTACTTACAACCCGTGCTTTTCACACATCCCTTTGATGAGTTGGTAGCCCTGCTCGGCCATCTCCCAAGGAGCTGAAAACTCGCGCCATACGCCGATTGCATTCGCAAAAGCTGGATCGTTGCGGGTAAAGCCCTCAATCGTCAACCAGTTTGAATACCCTACTTTCTTAAGAGCTGCAAAGGTTTCATCAAAGTTGACATGCCCCGAACCCGGCGTACCTCGATCGTTTTCAGAGATATGCACATGCCGCAGGCGTGGAGCGATGCGTTCAATGGCAAGACCCAGTTTTTTCTCCTCCATATTCGCATGATGGGTATCAAACATGGCCTGCACGTTGGGATGCTGCACCTTCGAGAGCAAATAATCCAGCTGCTCCATGGTATTAGCAAGGTAACATTCAAATCTATTCAAAGCCTCTGGCGTAAGTGCAATTCCCAATTGCTGTCCGTAGTCTCCTGCCGAATGCAAAACTTCTGCTGACCAGTCGTATTCTTCTTCGATGGGAGCACGAGAAGCAAAGGTGGCGAAGGCAGAGTGAAAGGGTCCACACAACACTTGCGCTTGTAGGTCCGCCGCACGGTCGAGCACCCAATTGAGCTTTTCTTTGGCTTTTTCCCGAACAGCTGGATCGGAAGAGATGGGATTTTCAGCGGCTCCCATCACCGTTACTGCTGTTACTTCAAGCCCGATTGCTTTGCAATAGTCTCCCACCAAGCGACAGGACTTTTGGTTGGTATCTCCAATAAAAAACTCGGCACCATCGTAGCCTATCCCCTTCAGGCGATCCAAAATTGGGAAAAGTGCCTCGGAAATTTCTGCTGACCAGGCCAGTACGTTGAAACCTATTTTGTTCATGGGTGAATGGATTAAGGAAGGAAAATTAAGGACGAAATACGAGGTACGAAATACGGCATCAAATTAATTTCGAATGCCGAAGGCCGAATGTTGATTGAAGAAGTGAAAATTCGTAAACCATACGAATCTCGTAGCACAACCAATGAGTCTCGTTTCTTGTGTCTCGGCTCTTGCTTCTTTTTTTTAATATCGAATGTCTAACGCCGATTGAAGAATGAAGAAGTGAAAATTCGAAAACCATACGAATCTCGTAGCACAACCAATGAGTCTCGTTTCTTGTTTCTCGGCTCTTGCCTCTGAGCATACTTCGTACATTGTACTTGGTACTTCTAATTGAAATCCGATACGCGCATGCCCTTGCGGAAGGTGTCAAATCCAAATGGAGTAGGTGAATAGGCACCCACATACTCCACGTTCAACTCCGCCGTCACTGCATCGCCCATTCCGAGTAGCCAGAAAGACGCATTGAGCACCAAGCGTCTCAAGTCTGCACTTTGAAGGTCCAAGGAAGCACCCATCGTAGAAGCAAAGGCCATTCCTGGCTTTCCTCCTTCGAGCTGATAGCCTTTCGTCCAAGCGATCGGCATCACCGACTTTTCCCAAATTAATGGAGCTTGAGCATCCATTCCAGCGGTAGATTGGCCATAGACCAGTACCTCCGCCTCCTTGGGCAAGTGCTTGATGCCATACACATCGGATGGACCCCAGATATCTTTCACCCCACGGAGTACAGGATGATTTGCATTTTGCTTCACTCCGTCTACTAGCGCTCTAGTCCCCTCCGTGCCGTGATCTCCGTGGTGATTGACCCAGGTTTCCCCGAAAATCCGCTGTCCAAATCCCAGCTCCCACCCAGGCACTTTACTCATCCAGTCCCACTTGGCAAATCGAGAAGTTTTATTCTTCTGGTAGGCAAAAGCATGCGTAGTCGTTCGTAGGCCAATAATGGGCTTTCCCGCCAGCAAGTACTCCTCCAAATAGCTGGCTTGCGCATCGGGAAGCTCCCGGAATCGAAGCAAGAGAATTACCAAGTCTGCCGTTTGCAAATGCTCCAGACCTGGAATGTTGTTTTGATAGTTGGGAACCACATCCCCGGTACTGGGATCAATGGGAAAAAGTACGGTGGTTTTAAACCCATGACGGGAGGAGAGAATTTTGGCCAGCATGGGCATAGATTCCTCTGATCGGTATTCGTCGTCCCCAGCTACCAAGACAATGTGCTTGCCTTGTCCGGGACCAGGCCCACCTGGAAATTGAAGGTAGGATTGCCCTGGTTGCGCCCCAACCCACAAACTCAGTAGAAAAAATGGAGCAAATGCCAAAAGCCGGAATAAAGAAGTCGCCATAAGAAGTGGGTTAGTACTTCGGAAAATAGGCAAATCCATTGACTTACTAAAAAAGATTAGGACGATTTTTTTCTTATTTTTTGAATTCCCAGGACAGGAAGCAGTACGACGATGCCCACAGCCAACCCAAAAAGAAAATCCTTTAGCATCTCTGGCCAGGTAGGCAGAAGGTGATGGAAAAAGGGAATGTTGTGTGCAAAAATACCTCCCGATACGAGCAACAATGCAAGAGTGCCTATAAATCCAATTCCGCGAACAAAATAGGGCAGTGCCTTAACCAACATCCAACCTATTTTATCGGAAAAACTATCCTCCCGATCGTTAAGTGCAATCAATCTGAATCCAAACTCATCCATCCGCACTACCAAGGCCACAATCCCATACACACCTACCGTAGCGATCAGGGCGATGATGGATACCACGGCTATTTGATTGAGCAATGGCTTGTCGACCACCGTGCTCATCGCAATAATCACGATCTCCACCGATAGGATAAAATCTGTGGTGATGGCGGATTTAATTTTCTTTTTTTCTAGCGCGACAACCTCTTCTTTGCTAATCCCCAAATCCAATTCTTCCTTCTTTTCTTCAGGATGCGGAAAAATGTAGGCGTGGATTTTTTCGGCTCCTTCGTAGGCCAGGTACAAGCCGCCGATGACCAAGATGACGGTAACCGCAACAGGTGCAAAGGCACTCAGCAAAAAGGCAATCGGGAGAATGATCAATTTATTCAAGGCAGACCCCTTAGTTATGGCCCAAATCACTGGAAGTTCGCGATCGGAAACAAAGCCGGAAGCTTTTTCGGCATTCACTGCCAAGTCATCTCCCAAAATACCAGCAGTTTTTTTCGCAGCCACTTTACTCATCACCGCCACATCATCCATGAGCGCAGCAATGTCATCCAATAAGGCAAATAATCCAGAAGCCATGTATAGGGGGAATAAAATCAACCAATTGCTGTACCTCAAGCTGAGGTCTACAGCACCATCCAACCCGCTTGTTTCTTACAAAACCAGCAATTGAAGTTCGAATTTAGCTGTTTTTGGGATCAAAAATCAGAGGAAAAAATTTGCCTTCCATTTTTTCTCCTTTTGGAATCACCGGTACCCCATTGAGAAGTGGTTCATCCGAGTCAGAAAAGGTTCCGTCTGCAAATACATTGAGCACAAAAGCCTTTCTCGAACGTGGAGAATAATTGGCATAGCTTCCATGCACCAACAAAGGATGATGAAACGCCGCATATCCAGCTTTTAAGGGGATGGCTACGGGTGCAAATTGAGCCTTCTGTTCTTCAGAAAGCATCCCCATCAGTCCATCCATTGCCCCTGCCAAGGATGGCTTTTCCAAGAGTCCCCAGCGATGGGAACCTGGCAGGTACTGCAAACAGCCATTTTCTTCGGTAGCATCATCCAAGCCACACCAACAGGTCAAATGCTGCATTTCCACCGTCCGAGTCCAATAGGAATAATCCTGGTGCCAAGCCACTACACCACCGTGGTGTGCAGGCTTGCAAAAGAGTTGGTCGTGCCAAAATCGAACCCCTCGACCCCCAAGCAGCTGGCTGGCGACCATCCGAAATGCAGGATTCCAAATCGCATCGTGAAATGCTTCTGCGATCCGCCAGTGGCCTAAAGAGTGGAAGAGCACCGTATTGGGATCTGCGGATTCGTTGCTATGAAACTCGTGAAATAAGCCGTGTAAAGGATGCTTGGGATCCATCACCTCATCCAAGGCCTGGTCTAAGGCACGAATCTGTGTCTCTTCTAGAAGCTGAACCCCCGCCAAGTAGCCATTTTCATGGAAAAAATCAATCTGTTCTTGGCTCAATCGGTACCGATCCCACTGCTCAGAGGAGGTAGGCTGCGCAAAAAGATCGGTCAATGGATAGGGGTAATCGGCAAGGTCTTTCATGGGTCTCGGGTCAAATACAAGAGAAAATTACATTTTTTTTAGTACTGAAGATTAATCTAAGGCTGAAAAATAGAAAAAACTAACCCTCCAAACGTTCCAAGCGCTCCAGCAGTGGAGGATGGGAATAGTTGACAAACACATACCAAGGGTGCGGGTGTAGGGTGCTGAGACTTTTTACCGAAAGGGTCTTCAGGGCCTCTGCCAGCGGCTTACCTCCAAACGTTTCCTTGGCATAGGCATCCGCCTCAAACTCATGCTTCCGGCTTAACCAATTCATTCCAATTCCCATCACCATCGAAAGTGGCGCAAAAAGCATCGTGAACCCGATAATATTTAAAGGAACCGACAAGGCTGTTCCTCCAAGGGCCAAACTCATGTTTTCAGAAAATACCACCTGCCCCAACAAAAATAGGAGCAGCCCTACTTCCAAAACCGAAAGGAACATACCCCACTTCAGGTGCTTTTTCTTGTAATGTCCTATTTCATGCGCCAAGACCGCCACCAGCTCCTCTGGGGGGTGCTGCTCCAAAAGTGTGTCGAAAAGAACCACTTTCTTTTGGGTACCAAAGCCTGAAAAAAATGCATTTGCCTTGGCCGACCGGCGACTACCGTCCATTACGAAAATATGCTTCACCGAAAAATTGACTTTCGCAGCATACTCCAGTAACTTGTCACGTACCTCCCCTTCTGCTAGTGGAGTCAAGGTATTGAACAAGGGAAGAATCCAAGCAGCATAACCGACATTAACCAGCACCATAAACACAATAGCGATGATCCAAAATTGCCACCAGAAATCTGGTCCCATTGAATGAATCAACCAAAGGAAAACCAGGAGCAAGCCCCCACCGACAAGGATTGACAACAGGTATGCTTTTAACTTATCTGTGAAAAAAGTAGATAGGGTAGTTTTGTTGAACCCGTATTTCTCTTCAATTACAAAGGTGCTGTAGTAATCAAAGGGAAGACTGAGAATATCTGAAACAATAAAAACAAGCCCAAAGAAAAGAACTGAACTGCCCAAAGGAGGGAGACCAAAACTCCCAATCCAGGCATCAATTTCCCCAAACCACCCTTGGGTAATAACCAGTAAAGTCAACAAAAAGGTAAAGCTACTGGTGATTGCCTTAAACTTGAAATTATCCTTTTGGTAGGCCTTGGCTTCCAAAAGCTTCACGTCATTCAGGTATTCGGCAAGGATAGGAGGTACCTGTTGCTGCGGCATAGCAACTTGTAGGCACTCCAAAATTAGGGGCATTACGAAGCCAAAAAGCAATATTCCTAAAAGAAGGTAAGTCAAACTTTCTGATGTCATAATTTCTGTTTAGAATTTTGGACAAGGAAGGATCGTATCACGACCGAGCGGCTTTCCTTGATTACGACCCGGGATCGTCCAGGAAAGACTCAGCTCATGTGCCCCACCACTTTGAACCCCAAGTTGCGATAGGGTGTAGTCAAAACTATAACCAACACTCAATCCACTCAATAAGTTGACTCCCACCATCATCACGATGGCCTCGCGGTTGCTTTGACCTTCTACTGGCTTGTAAGGCAAACCTCTATACCAGACCCCAAATAAGATGGGCTCTACATAGAAATATGCCCCTAGATCGAGCTGTTCAAATGGTCCTTGCCTTTTGTAATTGATGGTTGGGGTCAGGTAACGCTGCTTGCTCATGTGGGTAAAATCCCTCCGCATGCTTCCTTGGCCCAAAGAAATTCGGTAGCCTGCATGAACCGATAATTTCCTTGGCAGGGGGCTCAACCCGTCCACAAATGACTGGTTAGGTTGGTTGAGATGATGGGCAGAAAATCCCAACCAGGCATTTTCGGTAAATAATAACCCTCCAGCAGACAACGAAAATAAGCCTACAGGATCTCCTAGACCTGGAATGTCTGCGCCAGGAAGTACTGGCCCCGTAGGATCAAGCGGATCGATTTGGTTGGCGAAAACGAGGTTTTCATAAAACCCTATTTCCCTCCGAATGTAACTCGCCTGAAATCCAGGTCTAAAATACAGGTTGTCACCCAGTCGCAACTCGTAGGAGTACATGGCAGAAACCGAGGTAGATCTCAACTTGGAAGCTCCTTCCGAATCTTGCATCACATGAACGCCTATCCCAGAGTTGTATTCAGGCAAGTAGGTGTCGTAGTAGGCGGAAAAAGTGGTAAATTGTGCCTCAATGGAGGGCCACTGGTTTCGGTAATTAAATCCTACTCTTCCCATTAACTCAGAACCAGCCAGGGCTGGATTAAGGTAAAGTGGTGCTGCGTAATACTGACTGTATTGTGGGTCTTGTGCGAAGGCCCGATAAATTGGGGCTAGGCTCAAGGCAATAAAAAAAACTAATATCAGCAGAGACCGTAACACGAAATAGTTCGTTTATTTGAATACGTACTTCACTTCTAAACGTGACCATTGATTGGATGTTTTAGAAGTAGGGCTAAAAATATGAAAAGCAAGGTTAATTCCATACGTTTCATCCTTCTATTCACAGGCTTCTCCCTGCTACTAGGTATGTCCTGTACTGAGACAATTTTGGCGCAAGGATACAATGACAACGAATGGATTTTTGGAAATTGCAGCAGTGGAGGTCATCCCTACCTCTCCTTTGGGAAAGGAGAAACGGCAACTATTCAAACCCTCCCCGCTACTGTCATTGGCGGTGCTTTCAACAATGCCATTGCCATTGACCCCATCACGGGCCAACCCTTTTTCTATACCAACGGGGAGTTAGTTTACGATTACTCTGGCAGTCCAATTGAAGGTTCAGCGCCTGGATTGAATGGCAACTTTCAAGGAAGACAAACCGTGGCTACAGGTATTTTAGAATACAACCCTACAGGCAATAAACTTTTTTACATTTTCTACTTATCGCTTGCCGGGCAACTTCAGTATGCACTCGTAGACATGAATGCCATGGGGCAAGCGACAGGTGCACAACCTCCATTTGGAAAAATCACAACCAAAAACCAAGTTATAGGACCTGCCCAAGGGGCCGTGTTGGTAGTCAAAACCCCTAGCTCCCCCTCCTACCTAATTAGCTTTGCAGGAGGAAACCTACAGTCCCGCAGAATAGGATCGACTGCAGGATCATTTACCCTTACAGGTACAGCACCCATTCCCTTCGCTCCCAAAGCAATCGTTTTTGATGATGCAAGCAGCAGCCTTCTGCTTCTTCCTCCTAACCCAGGAGAGGACATACTACTGCTTACTTTTGATTCGAGCGCAGGCACCTTTGGCAGTCCTGTGGCGCTAAGTAATTCAGGTGGAACGGATGCTATTTTTGGAGCAGATTTTTCTCCAGAAGGGGATTACATCTTTTTTTCAAGAGGAAATAAACTTTTCCGAATCCCTAGAAATTCTCCTACAGCAATTCCAGAGCAAGTTCCTGTAGACCCAAGCATTCATCAAATCTACGATGTCAAAACAGGACCAGATGGCTCCCTGTACTACCTCTACGAGGAGCGCCCAGGTGGGCCACAATTAATTGGCCGGGTGAAAAATCCGGATGCAATCACGGTTGCCACGCTAGGATTGGAAGAAGATCCCTTTGCTGGAAGTGATTTTTGTGGCCGCGTCTTCCCGGTGTTTGCGCCCAATGCCGATGTAGAACCCACGGTGGATTTTTCTTGGGATCCTGATGAGCCCTGTGCCAACAATCCCGTACAACTTATCAGCGAAATTACTCCTGCCAACTACCTTCCACTCTCCTTTTCCTGGGAATTTTCACCCCCTCTGAGTGGTTCTAATGGTAGCCCACTACCTGCAGACTTTAATCAAGAACATTTTTTGGTTCCTGCAGAAGCAGCCTCAGGAAGCAGCCTGGAGGTGACGCTCACGGTCACTTTTCCCGATAGTACCACCAAGGTGGTAACTAAAAGCATTACGCTCACAGAGAATGAGTTGCAAGCGAACTTTTCCCCTTCAGATACCACCCTCTGCGAATCCTGCATCGACCTCGATCCCCTGCTTCAAGCACAGTCAGGGGGTGGTGCCGGTGGAGGTACTGGAGGCGGAACTGGTGGAGGCACCTCCTACGAGTATTTTTGGTCCAACAAGCGGGAAGAAGGCTGGATAGCTAAGGGTGCAAATGAAGTATGCAAACCCGGATTGTACTGGGCACTGGTTCGTGAACCAGGATCCTCCTGCTATGCCTATGCAGAAATCCGAATCAAAATGTGGGACATCCCCGACCAAACCAATAACATCTGGTATTTTGGAAATGGAGCCGGATTGGACTTCAATCCAGACCCTGATGATGAAAATGCACCAGTACCGCGCCCTATTGCAGTACCTCATTCACAAAATATTCCTGCCGGTACCACCACGATCTCAGATCAAGCTGGACAAGTACTATTCTACAGTGACGGCCAATCCGTCTGGGACCTCAATGGGGACTTAATGGAAAATGGCACCGACATCGGGGGCAGCAATACGGCTAGCCAAGGGGTATTGGCGGTAGGCGTACCTACCCAGCCCACCCTTTTCTATCTTTTCACGACGCAAGCCTCCACAAGTGGCAGCAATGTCGTTAGCTTTTCCCTAGTAGACATTAAAGCAGAAAACAGTACCGGAGTAGGAAACGTGGTCACCAAAGACAACTTCCTCTTTAGCCCCTCCACCGAGCACAGTGCAGCGCTAAGTGCAGGAGATACCACCTGGGCGATTTTTCACGAACTAGGGAATAATACCTTCCGTGCCTACCCAGTATCATCCCAAGGCATCGGCCAACCCGTCAAGAGTTCCATTGGAAGTGCCCATGGCTACAATTCCGGCGTGGGAACGATGAAGTTCAGCCCAGATGGCAGCAAACTCGCTATTACAATTTCCGATGGGGGATGCAACCGAACAGAAATTTTTGAATTCGACCAACAGACCGGAGCCCTTACCGAATATGCTCTTCTAGATCTTGGTTGCACAGGTGAAATCTATGGACTTGAATTTTCTTCAGATTCCGACCGCATCCTAGTTTCGTATCTTAATGGAGGCCCTGGCATCGAAGAATTTATCATCAAGGAGGTGACTTCGAACTGCCCTACCTGTTTTGCGACAGCAACAACTGCTGCTGCAAGAGCAACCTGCATCCTTTCTACCAAGAAACAAGTTCCAGGAACCGCTGGCCTAAACCTCGGTGCCTTACAAATTGCTGGTGATGGTCAGATCTATGCAGCCATCGTCGGAGATAATCGCATTGGTCAAATACAAGTAGGCTCGGGTTGCACCGCAGCGAGTTCCTTCAACCAAAGTGCGGTAGAAGCCATGCCGGGCACCTCCAATTTAGGATTGCCTTCCTTCGTTCAAAACTCGGGAAGCTCCATACCCGAACCTGCCTTGGGCATTCCTTCTACCCTTTGCTTGGATCCGATATCTGGAGCGACCGCCACCCTAGAAGGTGGAGGAGAACCCGATATTGACTCCTATTTCTGGACCATTACCCACGAAGACGGAACAGTGATTCGGACTAATTTTGGAGGGCCAGGAGATCAATTTCAAAACTTAGAGCAGCTCTTCTCAAAGGTAGGCACCTACACCATCGAGTTACGCGTAGATAGATGCGCAGAGATTGGCTATTTCACCGACAAGGGAACCCTTAAAGTCATCGCTCCCCCAGACCTAACCCTGGCTTCAGATGCCACGCTTTGTGAGGGGACGCCCATCACCCTTACTGCTATTGACGGGTACAACCCGAGTCAAGGTTTGTATGATTTTCTATGGACCGATGCAGCAGGAACTATTTTTGGAGACAGGAACTCCAATACGATTACTGTTACCGAGGAAAGTATCTATACCGTAGTGGTTCAATACCGCCCAACAGCAGCTGGAGGGGATGAAGAGGAAACACTCTTTGAAACCTGCAATGCTACCTCCTCTATTTTTGTAGGCCCAGCCTTTGAATTCGATCTCACTCAAACGGCCACCGCAGTCTGCTACGAAGAAACCTCCGTCACCTTCGCACCCAACACTCCCATCACCGGGGAATGGTTTTACGAACGCAACGGCAATGGAGTTCAAGTTCCCTTAGGCCCCTTCTTTGAGTTGGAATTGGAAATTCTAAGCCTCCCAGGTCCTGGACAATACATCCTCACCTTTATCGCCCAAGACCCAATTCTTCCGGGCTGTAAGGTGTCTAAATCCCTAAACCTACTGGTCAATGAACTGCCCATCGTAGAAGCCAAAGCAATCAAGGGGGCCACAAGTTGCGCGACAAAAGATGGGTCCATTGAGGTGCGTTTACAAGCTGCAGTAAGCAGCCTTCGTCTGGTAGAACTGGGACTATCCTTTCCGGCAGCTCCAGCAGGA
>JBILBQ010000114.1:0-7324 GCA_044353615.1 Algoriphagus sp.
GCTTGCTCGTAGGCATCTAATGCCGCTTTAAACTCAGAAAGTGGATAAGTGGCAGCTACATCAACCTTGGAGTTATCCTGCATCAAGAATCCAAATACACGTTGAAAAGCTTTCATACGTTGTTCCGCAGGAAGCTCTTCAATCCAAGTGCTTAGCCAGAATCCATCGATTCGTAGGTTTTTAAAAATTAGCAAACCACTATTGATCGAAAGGTTTTCCAAGGCTAGCGCTCCAAATACCATCATCCTGCCCTTTTGCTTCAGACAAGACAAGGCCTTCACTCCCAATTCCCCTCCTACCGCATCAAAAACCACATTCACTCCTACCTCCGTTTTTTCGAAGATTACTTTTGCCAACTTCTCTGTTGTAGTATTGATCACCAGCTCAGCACCTAAATCTAGTAACAATTGCTTTTGAGATTCATGACGAACAGTAGCAGCTACCCGGATCCCTTTTGCTTTGGCCATCTGTATGGCAAATTTCCCAAAAGCTGAAGCACCAGCAGTAAGCAATAGCCATTGACCCGATTCTAGCCCAGAATCTTCAATCATGCCATAGGCGGTCATTGGATTGACAAAGGCCTGGCAGGCTACCTCATCTGGCATTTGAGCCGGAATGGGTATCACCAAAGCAGCTGGAACACAAACATATTCTTTCCAAGTGCCTATGGCAGTAAACATCACTCGAGTACCTGCAGGCACTTTTCCAGCTTCATCCGTTTTTTCTACAACCCCACATGCCTCAAAGCCCGCACTGCTTGGTAGTTTGGGAGTTATGCCATACATGCCACGAACAAACATAATATCGGAAGGATTGATATTTCTAGCAGTTACCCGTATCAGCACCTCATGTGCCTTAGGTTGAGGCATTTCACTTTCTTTGAGATACAAGACTTCCTGAGGCGTACCCGTTTGATCAAAAATTAATTCTTTCATGTGCTGGTTAAAAGGATAAAATGAGGGATATAATTTCAAATTGCTTGGGACACAAGTTACAGCATGGCCATATTTTTCCTATCTTTTGGAAGAAAAATAACCCCAAAACGCATGGATTTATCTTCAGTTTTTTCTTTGGATGGAAAAGTAGCTCTAATTACTGGAGCAAGTAAAGGAATAGGATTTAGCATTGCTGAAATCTTCGCCGCTGCAGGAGCAAAAGTAGTCATCAGCAGTAGAAAGCAAGATGTGCTCGATGAACAAGCCCTTCTGCTCAATTCCAAAGGGTATGAAGTTACCGGAATCGCATGCAACGTGGGAAACATAAACGAGCTCCCGATCCTTGTTGAAAAGTCTGTTGAAAAGTACGGAACCATCGATATCCTCGTAAATAATGCCGCTAGCAATCCTGTTTTTGGACCTGTACACGAAACTACACTCGAGGCCTTCGATAAAATCATGAATGTCAATGTAAAGGCAGCATTTGAATTGAGCAGGCTTTGTTACCCCCACTTAAGAAAGTCTTCCGGCGCATCTGTCATCAACATTTCAAGCATTGGGGGCTTATCTCCTGAACAAGGGCTTGGGATCTACTCGGTTTCTAAAGCTGCATTGATCTCGTTGACCAAAGTTTTTGCCAAAGAATGGGGCGATTCAAAAATTCGTGTAAATGCCATTTGCCCTGGCCTTATCCAAACCAAATTTTCAGAAGCACTTTGGTCCAATGAAAAAATCATGTCCATGATTATCAAACAGTTGGCGATCAAACGAGCTGGGACATCGGAAGAAATTGGAGCCATGGCCTTATTTCTAGCCTCTCCTGCATCCACCTACACCACCGGAGCGATTTTGACCGCTGATGGAGGCTTTACCATTTGATTCACATGAAGTCAACACAAGAAATCACCCCAGAACAACTGCAGGAACTCCTAATAGCCTACCGGAAGTTTGTAGAACAGGAAATCTTCCCAATCGACCTGCAGGTAGTCAAAGGACCCTTCAAGCAGTATTTGCCCCAGCTTCAAGCACTTCGTGAAAAAGCTAAGGATCTTGGACTTTTTGCTCCACACCTTGCCAAAAACGAAGGTGGTCAGGGATTAAGCCTACTTCAATTTGCGCATGTTTCTGAAATCTTAGGCCAAAGCCCGATTGGACATTACATTTTTAACTGTTCTGCTCCGGATATCGGCAATATGGAGCTACTCCACCAGTTTGGATCTGAAGAGCAAAAGGCCAAGTGGCTTGGCCCACTGCAACGAGGAGAAATTCGCTCTTGCTTTGCCATGACCGAACCGGAATTTGCAGGAAGTAACCCGGTGAACATGGCTACTACAGCGGTAGTAGATGGGGAGGATTACCTCATTCAAGGTCACAAATGGTTTACCACAGCTGCCGATGGGGCTAAATTCACCATTGTCATGGCAGTAACCAATCCTAATGCTCCCTCTCCCTACCAGAAGGCCAGCATGATTTTGCTTCCTCTAGATACGCCTGGCTATAATTTGGTTCGTAACATTCCCATTATGGGGGAAGCAGGGGAAGATTACCTTTCCCATGCCGAAGTAAAATTTGAGCAGTGTCGAGTGCCGGTAACTAATCGAATTGGACTAGAAGGCCAAGGGTTTGCGTTGGCCCAGGAACGACTTGGTCCTGGAAGGATACACCACTGCATGCGTTGGATTGGAATCTGTGAACGCGTTTTTGACATGATGTGCACCCGTGCCCTTTCTCGAGAACTCGAGGTAGGTAAGGTTTTGGCCGAAAAACAAACCATCCAAAATTGGATTGCGGAAAGTCGAGCCGAAATCAAAGCCAGCCGTCTGATGGTCTTGGATACCGCGGAGAAGATGCAGGAACTGGGAGCGAAAGCTGTAAAAGAAGATATCTCTACCATCAAATTTTTTGTGGCCGATGTGCTGATGAAGGTAATTGATCGGGCCATCCAAGTGCATGGTGCCTTGGGAATCACGGACGATACGCTCCTCTCCTTTTGGTACCGACATGAGCGAGGTGCACGAATCTACGATGGCCCCGATGAGGTGCACAAATCAGCCTTAGCAAGAAGCATTCTGAAAAATTACAGCAACAAATGAGCAACACGCTAACTTTTGATTTGCTCAAAGAATATTTGGCCACCCACCTAAACTGTTCCCCTGAGCAAATCCAAGTGGATCAACTTCCAGGAGGCTATTCCAACCTGAGCTTTTTGGTGCATAGTCCAACTGGAAAACTCATCTTAAGACGGCCCCCCTTTGGTGAGAAAATCGCCAAAGCCCACGATATGGGAAGAGAGTTTAAAATTCTCCAAGGATTAAAAAAGGCAGGATATACCAAGAGTCCCAACCCCATTCTTTTTTGTGAGGAAGAGTCCATTTTTGGAGCTCCATTTTTCTTAATGGAATTTGTGGAAGGGGCAATTTTAAGAAACAAGATGCCCAAAGGAATGGATCTTGGAGCGAAGGAGTTTGAGAAGCTTTCGAAAAGTGCTGTTGACTGTCTGGTTGAGCTACATCAGTTGGAGCTTCAGGAATCTGGCCTGATCCAATTGGGTAAGCCGGAAGGCTTTACTCAGCGGCAAGTGTTCGGATGGGTGGAGCGGTACTTTCGAGCCAAAACGAACGAATTGCCTGAGCTTGAAATTGCAGCCACCTGGCTTCAGGAAAACATTCCTTCTACTGAATACACGGCCTTTATTCACAACGACTTCAAATACGATAATTTGGTTTTGGATCCTGAAGACCCCTGCAGTATTCGAAGTGTATTGGATTGGGAGATGGCAACAATTGGCAATCCACTGATGGATTTAGGAACAAGTCTTGCTTATTGGGCAGAAGGAACCGACCCAGAAATCCTCAAACTGTTTAATTTGAGCCACCTACCGGGCAATCTTACCCGGGAAGAGCTGATGGATTACTATTTCACAAAAGCTGCCGGATCCAAAGAAGAAATGATCTTTTATTATGTCTTTGGACTAGTTAAAGTTGCAGTAATCGCCCAGCAAATCTTTAAAAGATACTCCCAGGGCCATTCCACAGACGCCAGATTTGCACAACTAATCCATGTAGTGGAAGCTGCAGGCAAAAAAGCGATACAAACCCTTCAAACGAATCAATTCTAATTCCCATGACTCTTCAAAAAATTTGCATCCTAGGTGCTGGAACACTTGGCTCACGCGTAGCACTTCAAGCTGCAATTTCAGGATTTACAGTTACGATCTTTGACTTGAAACAAGCTTCTCTAGATTCGGCCTTGCTGACCATGCAAAAAATTCTTCGCCAGCTAGTTCGTGCAGGAAACCTTACTGAATCACAAGTCCCAGGAATCCTCCAACGGGTACAGCCTACCTTGGACCTGAGTGAGGCTTTGAAAGGAGCTGATCTGGTGAATGAAAGTGTTACAGAAGATGTCTCTATCAAAAAGGCCTTGTGGACACAAGTAGGGCAGCTAGCAGATCCAAATACTTGGTTGACTACCAATACCTCCTACCTTTTGCCCTCCCAGTTTGCAGAAGAAACGGGTCGTCCTCAGCAGTTTTGTGCCTTCCACTTTCATGATGTGTTCTATTCAAGAGTAGTAGATATCATGCCACATCCAGGCACAGACCCTGCCCTAATTGAGGTATTGGAAGTGCTAGGAAGGCAATTGAATCAGGTTCCTGTCATCGTACGCAAAGAAAATCCAGGTTACTTGTTCAACACGATGCTGATGGCCCTTTTAGGCGCTGCTGGAAAACTAATCACACGAGAAGTGGGCAGTATTGAAGATATCGACAAGTCCTGGATGGTCAATTTCCACATGCCGATGGGACCCTTTGGGATTTTGGATTCCATCGGCCTAGATACCGCTTGGCATGTCACGCACAAGATGCCCGATTCTGCTTCTCAAGCCTTTGCAGCGCTATTGAAAACGTACATTGAGCAAGGCAAACTTGGGGAGAAAACCGGGGAAGGATTCTACAACTACCCCAATCCACGCTACCGGGAGCCTGACTTTATTCAGTAAATGAAAATTGGATGTATTTGATTTTTTCGCCCTTATCCGAAAAAATCTTTTCGTAGCGTGTCTTGATGCCGTGATGTGCATCACGAAGCTCACTTTCGTAAAAATCAGCTGTATTGTAATGAATTTGGCAGTCAGGTCGATCATTTAAGACCAAGTCCGTGTACTCATATAGCCCTGTATTGTCTGTTTTGAAATGGATAAGTCCACCCGTCTTAACCAACTGCTTGTACATCTCCAAAAACTTTGGGGAAGTTAACCTCCGCTTTTCATCCCCATCCCTTGGAAATGGATCTGGAAATGTAATCCAAAGCTCTGAAATCTCACCTGGAGCAAAAAAATCCTGAAGCTGCTGAATTTGAGTACGCAAAAAAGCCACAGTATGAATTCCCTCAGCAGTAGCACTTGAGCTACCCTTCCAAATTCTACTGCCTTTGATGTCTACTCCAATAAAATTTTGGTTGGGATACTGTCTTCCTAATCCCAAAGTAAATTCCCCTCTTCCACAGGCTAACTCAACAACTAAAGGTTGATCATTGGCAAACTGGACTGCATTCCACTGTCCTTTTATCTGATCAAAAATAGGCTTACCAGCCTGTACTACATTGGGATTGACTTCGTTTTGGGCAAAGCGAACCAGCTTTTTTCTACTCATTAAAGATTTTCAATTTCTGCAACTACAAAAGTACTGCCTCCTATAAATATCAGGTCATCTGGCGAGGCATTTTTTTTGGCAAATTCTAGGGCATCCATCACCTTGGGAATGACCTGTCCCTTCAATCCTTTTTCATTCCCCTTCCTTTCCAATTCATTGACATCCATCGCACGGGGGATGTTCGCTTGGCAAAAAATATAGGTAGCTTCTTTTGGTAGTAAGTCCAAAACCTTGGAAATATCCTTGTCATTGACCATTCCAATCACCATCCAAAGCTTCGCATACGTGTATTTCTTAAGCTGAGATACGACTTCTACTATTCCTGCTTCATTGTGCCCAGTATCAGCGATGATAAGCGGCTTTAGCTGCACTAGCTGCCATCTCCCCTTCAAGCCTGTTCGCTCAGAAATACTTTCCAAACCTACTTTAAGTGCATGATCAGAAAGATTCCAACCCTGATACCGAAGCTGCTTGACCGCCTCCAAGATGCCCGGGAGGTTAAATCGCTGGTAGTCCCCATTCAAGCCAAATTTCAACTTAAAATCCCCATCACTGCTCCGCACCTTAAAATTGGCCAATTGTTGCAGGCTAGGATCTTCTGATTCTTGGATTTTAGTTACCTCCCACAATTGATCTGCAAATACAATAGTTGCCTGCATCGCGGCTGCCTGCTGTGCAAATACTGCCTGCGTTTCATTTTGTGTTTGGCTGATGACAACTGGAACACCTGCTTTGATAATTCCTGCTTTTTCACCTGCAATCAAGGGAAGGGTATTGCCTAGAAATTGCATATGATCGTAACCGATAGAGGTAATCACACAAAGTTCGGGATGAATCACGTTGGTACTATCCAAGCGGCCACCCATCCCCACTTCGATCACTGCAATATCCACGGCCTCCTTAGCAAAATACCAGAATGCCATTCCAACGGTCATCTCAAAGAAACTGGGTTGAAGCTCATCCAAAAAGGCTTTATTGTTGGCAACAAATTCAACCACCCCTTCTTCCGTTATTTCTTCCCCATCAATCCGAATTCGTTCGGTGAAGGATTTGAGGTGAGGAGAGGTATAAAGTCCTGTTTTATAACCTGCCGCTTGCAAAACAGAAGCCAAGGCATGGGAGGTACTCCCCTTTCCATTGGTTCCTGCAACATGAATAGTTTTGAAAGTTTGCTGCGGATTACACAAGTGAGCACAGAGGGAAATCGTATTCGTCAAATCTGCCTTGTAGGCAGAAGCCCCTACCCGCTGAAACATGGGTAAGGCATTAAAAAGGTAATCCAAGGTTTCTCCGTAAGTCATGTTACTCCACCTTGACCACAAAAGTGATTTTCCCGGTTGAAAAATCAGCAGCAGGAGCTCCCGATTTTTTGAAATCGAGTTGGTTGACTACTTGGCGGTAATAGGCCAATACCGCATTAGAGACATTGTATTCCAAGGGTATCGCTTGGACAACTTTTCCAGATCCATCCACGGTGATTTTAAAGACGATTCGTCCATTTCGGGTGGATACTCGGTCGTTAATCGCTGGTCGGGAGGCAAAATCCCAGCCTGCAAGATCCAAACTATACCCAGCACCTCCAGCGACGCCTTTACCTGTTCCTGAAGGACTACCTTGATCTCCCTTGGAATCGGAATTTCCTTGTCCCGTAGATGTACTTGAAGGCGAGGCCTTTCCAGATTTTCCTCCAGCTCCAAAAATTGCCCGCTGATCCACCTTGGGTTGCTCAACTATT
>JBILBQ010000115.1:0-7281 GCA_044353615.1 Algoriphagus sp.
CACATCGCAGGCATCTGCGCCACCCACACCAATTGCGATCATCCCTAGACCACCCGCATTTGGAGTATGTGAATCGGTACCAATCATCATTCCACCTGGGAAAGCATAGTTTTCCAACACTACTTGGTGGATAATTCCAGCTCCTGGCTTCCAGAAACCAATTCCGTATTTATTGGATACCGAGGCAAGGAAATCATACACCTCCTTGTTTTTATCCTTGGCTTTGCTCAAGTCTTTATCTGCTCCAATTTCTGCTTGGATCAAGTGATCGCAGTGAACAGTAGAAGGTACAGCAACTTGAGAACGACCGGCCTGCATGAATTGCAAAAGCGCCATCTGTGCAGTGGCATCTTGCATCGCTACGCGATCGGGTTGAAAATCTACGTAAGAGGTTCCTCTTTTAAATGCCTGACTAGCAGCCCCTTCACTTAAGTGGGCGTAAAGAATTTTTTCAGTCAATGTAAGCGGTTTGCCCACCACCTTTCGTGCCGCTGCGATGCGAACTGGGGTTTGTGCATAGACCTCTTTGATCATTTCGATATCAAAAGCCATCGTTTGTATAGTTTATGGAGTAAATGGTTCAAATTTCCGATTGCGAATATAGGAAAAAGCAACAAAAAAGGTAACGAACATTCCTGATTAAGGGTTGTCTTAATTTAATCGAAAACTAAAACAAAGGCTTCGCAAAACCCTTAAAATAAATAGAAAGGATGCGCTACTGAGTTGCTTTACCGATTCGAATCAATCACCTAGGCTACCTAGGAATTGAAGTGTATCCACCCCATCCGCATAATCCCAAGGTTGCGGGCATTGTGTTTGGCCAAAGGGAATGATTCCTGGGAGATCCATCGCCGGGTTCCCAACCACGCATTGAATCTTGGCACCGAGATCCTTCAATTTCGTTTTTAGTTCTTGCGTTTCGGAATAGATTTCATAAAAAAGTACGCCTATGGGAGAAACCAAATCAGTTGATTCTTTAAGCAAAAGAAATCCATTGTCTAAGTGCGGGGTACGATTGACCAAGTAAATGGATTTATTGTACTCGTAATTATTGAAGTACTTGTGATGATTGCCCACCCAAGAAAAGGATTCGAGGGAATCAAGTAAGTCCGTCAGTTGCCCTTGATTTTTGACAAAAACCTTGGACACATTTCTACAGCCAAGGCCGAAGTAATCAAAAATATCTTTTCCTAAAGCCTGCAAATCGGCCGTAGACTCATCTCCTTGAAGAATGGCTACAGAAGTTCGATTGGAACGGATCAAGTGCGGGTACTTCCCAAAGTAATAGTTGAAATACCGCGCAGAGTTGTCGCTACCCGTAGCAATGTAGGCTTGCTTATTTTTCAGCATGTCTTCAACTTGAATTCGATCTGAAAAACGAGGTTCTATCCTTTTCAATTCCTGAATCAACCAGAGTGGTAGCGCAGCATCCTGAGAACTTAGTTTGACACATGCCGTATGGCCAGAAATCAACACTGAAAGAAGATCATGAAAACCAACCGCAGGAATATTCCCTGAAAGCATCAAGCCTACTTGCTTAGGAGACAGTGGATTAAGAAGTGTATAGGCGGCAAGCCATTTTTCCAAGGCTTGAGCGTCAAGCATCACGCGGATCCCTTCCAGTGCTTGTTCCAATGAGCGCTGTGTAAACCAGGCGTTCTGATTTTCTGCCTGTCGGAAGAGGGAGAATTTTTCATCCTCCGATAAGTTGGAAAGCCGAATTCCTAGTTGAATAAAGGCCGAAATTCGATCAGAAAGCGTAAAATCTGAGTTCATTTGACAAAGGTATCCAAAAAAAAAGCCCTTGGAATAAATTTAAATTAATTAGTGTGACAACTTTTTTATTGCGAAGGTGTTTAGGAGAGTGTAACTTTGTATTCTAATTTGAATCCCTATGGCAATAATGATAACAGACGAATGCATCAATTGCGGTGCATGCGAACCTGAGTGCCCCAACACGGCAATTTATGAAGGAGGAGTAGAATGGACTTGGGCTGGTGGTACCAACTTGAAAGAAGTATCGCTTCCAGATGGCAGCGTTACTGCTGGTACAGCCAAGCAAACTCCTGTTTCTGATGAATTTTACTACATCGTATCGGAGAAGTGCACCGAATGCAACGGCTTTCATGAGGAGCCCCAGTGTGCTGCAGTATGTCCAGTTGACTGCTGCGTAGATGATCCCGACCACAGAGAAAGCGAAGAAGTATTGCTTGCTAGAAAAGCATTCTTACACGGCGACTGATAAATTAAGACACCTGAATTGGGGCTGTTTCTGGAAAGAAACAGCCTTTTTTTATGTCAATCGGAACCTACCCTACTGACCAAGTTATTTTTTAAGCGGTAAAACCCAGTTGGTTCAAAAGCTATCCTTCTAAAATTCAATTAAATAGGTTTCAAAAACCCCAAATCGAGTACCTGTCCCACTACTTTAATTTGTTTAACTTAAGGAGGTTTGTATCAGATTTAAACCAACTTGTACTCTATTTTTTACAGATTTTTAAAAAAAAGCAGGGGTTGGTTTTGAATTCTAAATTGCTTTTAGCTTATCTTAGACCCGTTATTAATACATTCCAACACTTAATCCCTAGAACATTGGAAGATCACCGAGGATACGATAGAGAGGAAATTTTCTCCAAGAAAGTAAAAGCAGGCAAACGCACCTATTTTTTTGATATCAAGTCAACCCGTGGTAACGATTATTACCTTACCATCACTGAAAGCAAGCGCAGAATAGATGGCGATAACTTCAGCTACGAAAAGCACAAAATCTTTTTGTACAAGGAAGATTTCTTCAAGTTTGTCAATGCATTGAATGAAGCAGTAGATCATGTGAAAAGCGATTTGCTTCCTGACTTCGATTTTGAGCAGTTTGAAAATGAAGAATCTGAGAGCGAAGTAAACAATGACCTTCGCTGGGAATAATCCAGTTCAAGAGCATTAGGGATACACATCCAATTCCGATATATTTGAGGAGGCTTCTGCCTCCTTTTCTTTTGGTACCATGCAACGGTTTTTCATCTACGTTATTCTTTTCTTCCTCACCTTCCTGCTGTTTGGATGGTATTTTTCTACTATTTCCTTCTATCTGGTTACCTCACTCATCCTAGCAGCATTGCTGAGACCGCTTACCAACAAGGTAAATGAAGTGCATATTCTAGGCCAGCATATTCCACGCGGCATTGCTATTCTAGCCTCCTATGCCACCGTAGTTTCTATCGTATTCTTGCTAGGGCTACTATTCTTTCCCTTAATCAACCGCCAAGTCATTCTGTTGAGCGATTTGGACTTGGAAAGCATTTACCTTCAGCTAGAAGTTCCACTGGAGAAGCTCGAACGGTTCTTGATGAAGTACCAACTAATTGAAAACAAACGAGGCATCCTTCTTGAAGAACTGCGTCTTTCCGTTCAAGGAGCTCTCCAAAAATTTGATATTGGTGGATTTATTACGGGAGCAATTTCTGTTACCAGCAGCATATTCATAGGGACTATGGCTGTGGCCTTTATCACTTTTTTCCTGCTACTCGAAAATGGACTTCTTCGTAGAAACCTGTTAAATCTTATTCCAAACGCCTATTTCGAGCTATCCGTAGCCACGTTTACCAAGGTTGAAAAATTGCTCACCAATTACCTTTTTGGGTTACTGCTTCAAGTATTGGCTATTTTCTTACTTGCAGCCTCAGGACTTACCCTAGCAGGAGTCGAATATGCATTGACTATTGCCTTGTTTGCTGCTATTGCCAACCTTATTCCCTATGCAGGGCCAATCCTTGGAACAGTTTTTGGTGTTGTGGTGGGAATTTCCACCGGTGATTTTTCGACCGACAGCGATTACAGTTTTTTCTTATTCAAAATCATCTCTGTTTTTGCAGCCGTCCAAATCACAGATAATGTGCTGCTGCAGCCAGTAATTTTCTCCAAATCGGTAAAAGCGCATCCCCTTGAGATATTTGTTATTATCTTTGCCGGAGCAAAAATCGCGGGAATCCTAGGGATGATATTTGCCATACCCGTTTACACCATTTTCAGAGTATCGGTCTTGGAATTTTACAGTGGGTACAAGTCCTACAAAATATTTAAAATTAAAGCAACGAATTAATGGCATTACAATGTGGCATAGTAGGTCTCCCCAATGTGGGCAAATCTACCTTGTTTAATGCGCTATCAAGCGCTAAAGCTGAAGCAGCTAACTTTCCTTTTTGTACCATCGAACCCAATGTCGGGGTGGTTTCAGTTCCTGATTCCAGACTTCAAGAACTAGAAGCATTGGTAAACCCGCAGCGGGTAGTGCCGACCATCATCGAGTTTGTAGATATCGCTGGGTTGGTCAAAGGTGCTTCCAAAGGAGAAGGACTGGGCAATAAATTTTTGGCCAACATCCGTGAGGTAGATGCCATCATCCACGTCATCCGTTGCTTTGAAGACGACAACATCGTTCACGTGGCCGGAGGAGTAGATCCCCTTTTTGATAAGGAGGTTATTGATACTGAGCTCCAACTTAAGGATTTGGAATCGGTGGAGAAAAAGATCCAACGAATCGAAAAAATTGCCAAGTCTGGAGATGCCAAGGCCAGAGTAGAATTGGAAACTTTACTCCAATTTAAGGATGGCCTAACCGCTGGTCTCAATGCCCGCGCGATTGACGTAGAAAAAGAAGACTTAGAAGCTGTACGAGATCTGCACTTACTCACCATTAAGCCCGTGTTGTATGTGGCCAATGTGGATGAATCCAGTATCCATACGGGCAATGCCTTTGTAGATCGCTTGCGCGAAAAAGTAAAGGAAGAGCATGCGGAAGTCATTGTACTCTGCGCAGCCATCGAATCACAAATCGCAGAATTCGATGATCCTGAAGAAAAAGACATGTTCCTAGATGAATATGGACTCAAAGAAAGTGGACTGAATCGTTTGATCTATGGGGCCTATACCCTACTCAACTTGATCACCTACTTTACTGCCGGCGTACAGGAAGTTCGTGCGTGGACCATACGCAAAGGATGGAAGGCTCCACAGGCTGCTGGGGTGATTCACACCGACTTCGAAAGAGGATTTATTAAAGCTGAAGTAATTGGTATCGCTGACTACAAACAATTTAAAACCGAAGCGGGTTGTAGAGAAAACGGCAAAATATCCATCGAAGGCAAGGAATATGTTGTTCAAGATGGTGATATCATGCATTTTAGGTTCAATGTTTGATTTTTGCTCTAAAATATGTGTAGCTTTGTATAAAAATTTCTAATAAAAAGATTTAGAGCATTTTGCTCACCATTGTTTCATTTTATTTTTAAAACCGTGAGAGTACGACTAATATTTTCCCTAAAAAACAAAGGCTCTTTTTTGCCTTTTCATCATCAGTACATTCTAGCCCAATTCCTTAAAGGACTGATCGTCAAAGGAGGGAAAGAGGAATTCTACAACTACAATTTCTTTAATTTCTCGGGATTGAAGGGACAAACCAAGGTCAGCCGTAGTGGTTTGCACTACTACTCTAGCTTGGTGACGCTCGTGCTTTCTTCCCAAAGCGAGGAATTTATTGATTACTTGTTGCAACAGGTTTTTGCAGCTCCAAAAATTGAGCTTGGCAATTTGATCCTCTCCCCGGAGTACACGGAGCTCGAAACTGAGCCTATTTTGGAAGTTTCAAACAAGTTTGTGTGCATCTCTCCATTGGTATTGATCACTCCTGCATTCAATGAAGAAGCGGGAAAGCGATTTATCAACCCAGACAGCGACGAGTTCTCTGATCTACTCTACGAATCAACCTTGACTCGTATGGAAAAATCAGGATGGTATACCCCAGAACAAATGGAGTCTTTCTTCAAGTTTCAGGTAGTACCAGACATGGTTTATGTCAACAAGTTGAAAGAGCAGCAGAAGAAATTTGCACGTATCTATGCGGTTTACGACCTCGATGTAAAATACGAAGTGAGAGGCTACACGCTTCCATTTACGCTCTATGCAGCACCTGAAGTACAAGATTTCGTATTCAAGTGTGGATTAGGCGCCTTCACCCACAAGGGTTTTGGAATGATGGACTTGGCGACGCATCCTGCAGATAATAAAACCACTCCTTACAAATTTAAGAGAGAAGGTTTTGTGCCCTACAAAATCACTGGAGAGCGAGTTCGTCAAAATGTAGCTCCTACTGAAGAAGAAACCGAAGGGTCTACCGAGGAATTTTAATTCACTCCTAGCTTTAACGAATAACCCCCAAAATTTTAATTTTGGGGGTTATTTTTTTATCTAAAAAGAGTTACAGCCTTCGCCGATTGGGCTGCAGATACACATAACCCACCAGCTGATCGTAGCGAGATCCAAGGGCTCGGTAATACACCAAGATCTCGTACTCATTCTCAGTTTGGAAATAACTCCCTTCTAAAGGTTCTAAATCCAATTTCCCCCCTCCAAGATCTGTAGCATATTGGTAGTCGTACCAACCCTGCTTTAACAGTAAGGAGGTGCTGTAGACCTGCTTCTTGGCATCGTATACCAGGGTAGCCTCAGGTGCTTTGCCCCACTGACTGAGGGCACCCATGAGCTTTATGGTTTTTCCTGGCGCATCATTCAAGTAAAAAGTAGTGTAGATGTATTCACTCTCCACTTCAGGATCCCCTCCGGGACGGTCATTCGTTTGCACTACATATTGCCCATTCAGGTCCAAATACTGCGCATAAGCTCCACCAGGACGAGGAAGGTCTACCCTTGCCTCCGCCGAAATTAACGATTCTTCCACCTTGATTGAAGCCACATTCACTCCTGTAGCACGGATAAACCGTAAGTCTAAAAATCGAAATTCATTGCCCGCTCGGAAGGTGCTCTCTCCTTCAAAGGGTTCGTAGCGAATCAACTTGGAATTTTGGTTCAAAAAGGTAGGCTTGGATAGAAATTTCACATTATCCCAGCGTTGGTTTTGACGGATATACACCTTGACTTGAGCAAGGGGATCAATGACCTCCAAGTTGCTGTAGTTCACCGTTGCATTGATTTGCTGTAATGCACGGCGATCTTCGGTCTGCACAGGAGGTACCAGTTGTGCGCCTACAATAGCTAGGTTTTCTACGATCATAAACCTTCGCGTGAAGATGACCGCATTTTCATCCCGATTCTTGTAAACTTTCAGGAGGTAATTTCCGGATTTACTTACCCGCGGAATTGTAAACGAATACCGAATGTAAGGCATGCGTGTATTCACAGAATAGGCATAATCCAGCACATTGTACTCGTTAAATGCCAGCGAAAAATCAGTGTCCTTCAAGGCTGATTTTTTCCAATCAGCATCACAAT
>JBILBQ010000035.1:0-22893 GCA_044353615.1 Algoriphagus sp.
GTTCCCGATTCATTTTTCCCCATGGGAATAAACTGAATAGCTACCAGGATGACGATAACGGCGAATGTGATTTTTTTGATCATGATGCGGAAGTTAAAAAGGTTAGACTTAGGTTAAGTGCTCTAGTTTTAAATCAAATTCAAGCGTGTTAAATCCTATTCTTAGGCTTAGTTGTACCCAATTTTTAAAAATAAAGTAAAATGAGTCTAGCTGGGAGCACCTTCTAATTTAGGAACTTATACTCAGTAATGAGTGGATACCTGTTTTTAATTTCTACCTAGGAACCAACTACATAGGCTGAATATTTCTTGCCAATTCCTTAGCGGTATCTTACTCCATCAATCACCAGGCTCAATCCCGCCTGGAAAATCACGAGACCCAAAGTTCCTGTCCAAAACCAATCTTCTCCCCCTAACTTTTCTACTCCGGCATGAATGCAAATCGACAGCCCTGTTGCGGTGAGAAGTAAGCCAGCTACAGACTGGATAAACCAGCGTTTTTTATTTTTTTTCATAGGTAATTTTTCGAATTAAAATTGAGTAATCATCGCCATCCCTTTTTCCTCGAAGGAATCCATGCGCATCAAGGCTTCTGCCGCGGCTTCAAGAGAAATCCTCCTTCCAATCAATTGCTCAGGGGTAATTTTATGATCCAAAATCATCTGCATCATTTCGGGGTATGCATGGGCCTGCATGCCATGGCTACCGATGATTTCTAGTTCCTTGGCGATCACGAGGTGCAAGGGAACAGGTGGATTGGCTTCGCTTCCTGCCAAAAGCCCAACTTGGATGTGTTTTCCGCGTTTTCGCAAGCAGGAAATCGAGTTATAGCTGGTCACCTTACTGCCCAAGGCGTCGATCGATACATGAACCCCTCCCTTGCTGATTTCTAAAATATGATCAGGGACATCTGACTGGTTAGAAGCATCCACCAAATAGGTTGCCCCCGCCGCCTTGGCAAGTGCCAATTTTGCTGCATCGATGTCCACTGCAATGACTGTTGCACCTTGCGCCGCAGCGATCATTATGGCAGATAAACCGACCCCTCCACATCCATGCACAGCCACCAGTTGTCCGCCACTGACTTTGCCTTGCGCAACTACCGCACGAAAGGAGGTGGCAAATCGGCATCCCAAACTTGCAGCAGCTTCGAAACTAACGGAGTCGGGGAGTTTCACCAAATTGGTATCTGCCCGGTGTACAGCCACAAATTGTGCAAAAGAGCCCCAGTGCGTAAATCCAGGCTGAAATTGATCATCGCAAATCTGTTGGTTCCCAGTTTGGCAGGTGGGACATGTTCCGCAGGCACAGACAAAGGGAACGGTGACCCGATCTCCGACTTTCCAGTTCCGCACGCCTTTGCCTAGCTCACGGATGACCCCGGCAAATTCATGCCCTGGCACATGTGGTAGTATAATGTCGGAATCATGACCCATCCATCCGTGCCAATCACTTCGGCAAAGGCCTGTCGCCCTTACTTCTAGGAGGATGCCTTGATCCGGTGTTTCCGGGTCTGCCACTTGGGTGACCCGAGGGGCTTTGCCAAAGGATTCAATTAAAAGGGCCTTCATGGACTGAATTTTTACGGTAAGAAGGGATGAAAATACGCATAAAAAAAACCGTGAGCACTTGTCTCACGGTTAATTTCGATCCGTTTTTAAGATTTAAACCTCAAATCCAGCTCTGTAGGTTCTGCCGACAAACTGGTTGGCTTCTTCCAAGTTGGTGATCCGCATGTTTTCACCGTCCCAGAGCAACTTTCTGCGGCCAAAGAATTCTTGCTGACCCTTGCTGTTGGGTCTTCGAAGCATGAAACTGCGAATGGCAAGGTTGCCCATCAATACCGTTTCTGTCATTGGGCCAGCATAATCGAAGGAAGAGGTCAAGCCTTTGTGTTCGGTGGAACCAAAACCAGCCTTACAAGCATCCACCCACTTGCGTTGGTGCCCATATTCAGGTTCTGTTCCTTCAATACGGTCAGGACCAAATTCCTTGGTGCCATCGTAGAGGTAAAGCTTCGGCATCAATGGGGAGCTGTCGTTGATATTGTGCGTAATGATTCCTTTTTCACCGATCATCATGACTCCATTCGCTGAGTTGGCACCTCCAAGGTCGTGGTCTGCAGGAATAATATCTGGGTGGGAAGGGCGAATTCCACCATCCATCCAGGTCATTTCTAGTGGAACCGCATTTTTGCCAGTTGGGCCGTAATGTAAGGTGATGAAAGAAGAAGCTGGGCAGCCTGCTGGATTGTAGTCGGGAGTCCACATTTGTGAGTAGACCGAGCCTACTGAACATTCGGCATCAAGCGGGTACTGGAGGCCAAGCATTCGGAAAGGAATATCCATCAAGTGGCATCCTACATCTCCAAGTGCGCCTGTTCCGTAATCCCACCAACCTCTCCAGTTGAAAGGGTGCAAGTTGGGAGTAAATGGAATCTCAGGTGCTGGGCCTAGCCAAAGGTCCCACTCCATGTCTGAAGGTTTGTTGCTTGGGTCGGCTTTCGGAAAGGCGCCACCTTGAGGCCAAACGGGACGGTTGGTCCAGATCTGTACCTTGGCAACTTTTCCTATTTTGTCTGAATCCATCCAGCCTTTGATCATGTCCATGAGTGGGTTGGAGGCTCCTTGGTTGCCCATCTGGGTCACCACTTTTTTATCTCTTGCCATCTGGGTTAGCATTCGTGCCTCCCGGATGTTGTGGGTCATTGGTTTCTGGACATAGACGTGTTTGCCACGCTCCATGCAGAACTTCGCTGCTGGTCCATGGACGTGGTCTGGAGTGGAAATGGTGACCGCATCGATGTCTTTCATCTCCTCGAGCATTTTGCGGTAATCTGCAAACAGTTTTGCCTTTGGAAATTGAGCTACTGAATCTTTGGCGGTACCCGAGAAATCCACGTCGCACAAGGCCACTACGCGCTCTCTGCCGTTTACAGAGGCATTGAGGATATCGCTTTTTCCTTTTCCTCCTGCGCCAATAGCAGCCAAGTTGAGCTGGTCAGAGGGGGAGGTGAAACCTACACCACCAAGCACATGTCTAGGAACGATGAAAAAAGAAGAGGCAATGGCTGCATTTTTGATAAAATCTCTCCTGGATTGACCGGAGGTTTGGGTTTCTGGTTTTTTCATGGGTTATGTTGTTGACACACTATATAGGTATTGGCTTGATTAAGATGCCGTTTTAAGAGTTGTGAGTTTCCAAAAACAAGGTTTCTACTTGCACCACTACATTATTCCCCAAGTTGCTTTTGATTTTTGTGAAAGGCAAAGAAAAAATCAAATATTCCGTATTCGGCTAAAAATTAAACTTTTAAGCAAGGTTGAAGTTTAGAGAAAGTGAAACGAGTTTCAGCGAATTTTAAAAATATTCTACTGAATTTTCTTCTCAACTAAAGTTTTCGTTCATTCGAAATAGAATACCTCCAAAGGATTCTTCTCGTTCCTCCCAATTAGCCTTCTAGTTTAGGAGGATAAGACTAGAATTAAAAAATTAAATAATTCCAATACCTAAAGATAATCCCATTTCATGATCATCGGCGTAGTAAAAGAAACCAAGGAATATGAAAACCGAGTGGCCCTGAGCCCAGAGGTAGTGAAACTCATGCGGAAAAAAGGATTTGACGTGGTTGTGGAGTCTGGAGCTGGGGAAAAATCCTATTTTTCGAATCAGGACTACGAAGCAGCGGGTGCGACCATCGGAACTTCCAAAGATGCATTGGGAGCGGATTTGGTGCTCAAAGTTAATTTGGCGACCCCACAAGAAATAGCCTTGATGAAAGAGGGCGCGGCATACATTTCTTACATGTATGCCTACCAGCACCCAGAAGTGGTCGCTGCTTTCAATGCAAAGCGCATCAGTTCCTTTTCAATGGATGCAGTCCCTCGTATCTCTCGTGCCCAAAAAATGGATGCATTATCTTCACAGGCCAACCTTGCAGGTTATAAGGCTGTATTGCTCGGCGCAAATTATCTAGGAAAAATATTTCCCTTGCTGATGACCGCTTCGGGAACAATCACACCTGCTCGGGTTTTGATTTTTGGAGCTGGAGTGGCAGGATTGCAGGCCATTGCCACAGCCAAAAGGCTAGGAGCGGTGGTGGAATGTACCGATGTGCGCCCTGAAACAAAGGAACAAGTCGAATCCCTAGGCGGTAGGTATTTGAGTGTGGAGGGTTCTGAAGGAGTAAAAACCGAAGGAGGGTATGCCCGCGAGGTATCTGCAGAATACTTAGAGAAGCAGCAGCAGCTGATCCGCGAGAAAATCAAGGATGCGGATTTGGTGATTACCACGGCTCTAGTTATGGGTAAAAAATCCCCGATTCTGGTTACTGAAGACATGGTCAAGAGCATGAAGGCAGGATCTGTAATCGTGGATATGGCAGTAGAATCTGGAGGCAATTGTGCCATCTCAGAGAAAAACGCCACCGTAGTCAAACATGGAGTTACCCTAGTTGGAGAATCCAATCTGCCCTCCTTGCTCCCTGTCAATGCCAGTCAGCTTTATGCAACCAACATCAGTACGCTTGCCTTTCATTTGGTAGGGGAGGCTGGTATCACCCTTGACTTGGAGGATGAAATCACCAAGGGTGTATTAATCACACATCAAGGTGAACTCGTACACGCGTTTACCAAACAAATTCTTTCTCAATAAAACCATCAACTATGTCTATTTCAGCGCTAATTGTACTGATTTATGTTCTTGTCCTGGCGAGTTACCTCGGGTTTGAACTCATATCTAAGGTGCCACCCACCTTGCACACCCCCTTGATGTCTGGCTCAAATGCCATTTCAGGAATCACCATAGTTGGTGCTTTGATGGCTTGTAATGAGATGGGTTATACGACCCTCAGCAAGTGGTTGGGCATGTTTGCCTTGGTTTTGGCTACCATCAATGTGGTCGGCGGTTACGCAGTGACTGATCGCATGCTTAAAATGTTTAAGAAAAAATGAACACGGGAATTCAACTCGCCTATCTGGTAGCTTCTGTGCTATTTATAATAGGCATCAAGTACTTGGGGAAAACCAAAGATGCCCGTAAAGGCAATTTTATCTCCGCCATAGGCATGCTAATTGCGATAGTGGCCACCTTGCTAACCTTAGATGTACTGACCTTTATTGAAATAGGAGTCTGTGTGTTGATCGGATCTGTGATTGGCTTGTATTATGCATCCAAGGTACCAATGACCAAAATTCCAGAAATGGTAGCCCTCTTCAATGGCTTTGGTGGATTGGCTTCCTTTGCTGTGGCCTTGTCCGATTATTACCTCAAAAGTGAAACAAATCTAGCTTCCTTGGATGCCGTCAACCTGACAAGCATTCTTTTATCCTTGTTGATTGGTGGGGTGACCTTTACGGGTTCCATGGTCGCTTACCTCAAGTTGGACGGAAAAGTATCTGGGCAGCCCATCACCTTCAAAGGGCAGCATGCGCTTAACTTATTTTTATTGATTGCCTTTGTAGCAGCTTCAGTATTGGTATTTCTAGACCCTACTCAGGTCACCTTCATCGTGATTTTGATTGTCATTTCCTTGTTGCTGGGAGTGATGACGGTGATCCCAATTGGAGGGGCGGATATGCCTGTGGTGATCTCCTTGCTCAATTCCTATTCGGGAATGGCGGCTTGTGCCACCGGTTTTATTTTGAATAACAATGTGCTAATCGTGGCGGGCTCCCTAGTAGGTGCCTCAGGAATTATCTTGACGCAGATCATGTGCAAGGCCATGAACCGTTCTTTGGTGAATGTCTTGCTGGGTGGTTTTGGCCAAACGGTAGCTACTGGTGGAGCGGATGGCCCTGCAGTAGTGGTGAAGGAAATTGGTGTGGAGGAAACAGCCATGCTATTTGATTCTGCCTCTTCGGTGATTGTAGTTCCTGGTTACGGCATGGCAGTAGCCCAAGCACAGCACGTGATCCGAGAGTTGATGGAGCAGTGTGAAAAGCGAAACATCAATTTTAGGTTTGCCATTCACCCTGTAGCTGGACGTATGCCAGGGCACATGAACGTGCTCCTTGCTGAAGCCAATATCTCTTACGACAAGTTGATTGAGATGGACGATATCAACGAGGACTTCTCGAATACCGATTTGGTATTTGTGGTAGGAGCCAACGATGTGGTCAATCCAGCCGCTAGAACCAATCCAGAAAGTCCAATTTTCGGAATGCCAATTCTCAATGCAGACAAAGCTCGTACGGTGATTGTATCCAAGAGAAGTATGGGTAAAGGCTATGCAGGTGTTGAAAATGAGCTATTTGGATATCCAAACTGTCTCATGCTCTTTGGCGATGCCAAGCAGACCATCACCAAGGTGGTCAGTGAAATGAAAGACATGGCCTAAGGGCTATGCTTATTCCAATCCCAAGGATAGCTGTAACGGAAGTAGCTGAAAGCTTTTTCTATGCCAAAGGCAGCTTCCATGGGATTGGATTCCTTCCCGATGCTTTTTAGTAGGGTAGCCTGCATTTTGTTCCCAGCCGTAGTGGGGGAATTCCTGGGCTAGTTTTTCCATAAATTCATCCCGATATACTTTTGCTATGATGGAAGCGGCGGCAATTGAAGCAAATTTTCCATCCCCTTTGATTACACAAGTGTAGGAGTAGGGAAGAGTTGATTTCCAACGATTGCCATCAATCAGCAGGTGTTCGGGTGCTTGTGGGAGTTGCTGAATGGCGCGTTCCATGGCCAGAAAAGAGGCTTGGAGAATGTTAATCTGGTCTATTTCTGAGACGCTGGCTTCCGCGACCGCCCAGCCAATCGCGATTCCTTTGATTTCTTGAATTAAGTCTTCCCGAGTTTTTTTTGTTAGTTTTTTCGAGTCCTGAATCCAGGGATTGTGGTAGTCTGATGGTAAAATTACTGCCGCAGCTACCACTGGGCCAGCTAGGCAGCCTCTGCCTACTTCATCGCAACCTGCTTCGATCCGATTAGCTTCTAAAAAGGGGAGAAGTGTCATCGCTGTGACTTGCTGTGGGTTGGTAATACGAATGGATCATTTCTGCCACTAAGGCTGTCCAACCCGTTTGATGGGATGCCCCTAAGCCTTTGCCGCTATCACCATGGAAGTATTCGTGGAAAAGATAATGGTCTTTGAAGTGGGGATCTTCTTGAAACTTGGTTTGGTTGCCGTACATGGGCCGTTTCCCGTCTTTATCTCGGGTAAAGATGGAGATGCAGCGAAGGGATAGTTCCTTGGCAATGATGTCCATGCTCAAGAATTTTCCTGATCCCGTTGGGTATTCGATGGAAAGGTCATCCCCGTAGTAACTATCAAATTTCTTCAAAGACTCCATGATCAGAAAGTTGATTGGAAACCAAATCGGACCTCGCCAATTGGAATTTCCGCCAAACATTTGGGTGTCTGCCTCTCCAGGTGTGTAGCGAATCGAAAGCGTATCCCCATTAATTTTCATGGTGTAGGGATGGTTTTCGTGGTATTTGGAGAGTGAACGTATGCCAAATTCGCTCAGAAATTCGGTTTCATCGAGCATTCGTTGGAGCACGCTCTTCATGCGGTGCCCCCGAAGAAGGGAGAATAGTCTTCGTTTTCCGTATCCGGGTTGAACCCAACTTGAAACCAATGCGGCTAGTTTGGGTTTTTCTTTGAGAATGAAATCCAGGCGCTTTTTGAATTCGGGGAGGGAATCAAAAAGTTCTTCCCGGATTGGTTCCACTGCAAAAAGAGGAATTAAGCCGACAATGGACCTTACTTTCAGTTTTTTAGGATCCTTGCCTTGGTAATGAAACACATCGTAGAAGAAATTGTCTTCGTCATCCCAGAGGGAAATTTGTTCCGAAGAGATGGTATTCATTGCCCCGGCAATGTAGAGGAAGTGCTCTAGGAATTTGGTTGCACTAAACTGGTAGACCGTATTGTGTTCGCAGAGGTCAAGGGCAATTCGGAGCATGTTCAGCGAGAACATGGCCATCCAAGAGGTGCCATCGGCCTGTTCTAGTTTGCCTTGGTAGTATTGGGCATGATTTCGGTCAAATAGGGAGATGTTATCTAGCCCAAGGAATCCTCCCTCAAAGATATTGTTGCCTTCGGAATCTTTCCGATTGACCCACCAGGTGAAGTTGAGCATTAGCTTGTGCATAGCTCGCTCCAGAAATTGCTGGTCGCCTTTCCCTCCGTTTAACTTTTTATCGATTTGATATACCCGCTGAACCGCATAAGCATGTACTGGTGGGTTTACATCTGAAAAATTCCATTCATATGCCGGAATCTGCCCATTGGGATGCATGTACCACTCATTTAGGAGGAGGAGCAACTGATTTTTTGCAAATTCCGAATCGATTCGAGCAAGTGGGATGCAATGAAATGCCAAATCCCAAGCGGCATACCATGGATATTCCCACTTGTCCGGCATCGAGATGATATCAAAGTTCTGCAGGTGTGTCCAACTGTGATTTCTTCCTTTTTTGCGTTCTTGGGGAGGCTGGTAGCGTCCCGGATCTCCCTCCAGCCAGCGGCTAACATCGTAATAGTAAAACTGTTTGGACCAGAGTAAGCCTGCATACGCTTGGCGCTGAATGGTTTGATGCTCTAGATTGGAGACTTTTTCTTGCAGTACTTGGTAGAATTCATCTGCCTCTTTTTTGCGCTGTGCAAGAATCTCAGGAATGGCCTCTTGTGAATCCTCTTCAAGTTGTCGTTGCATGCGGAATTGAACCTTCGCCTCTCCGCCAGCAGGGATGTTCAATTCATAGATCGCTGCTGCTTTGGTACCTGTGCCGTCGGTCAGTCTGGAGGCATCTCCATGCAGGAGGTAGTCATTGATGGCGTCTTTGGTAGATTTTCGCTCATTTGGGATGCCATAGAGTCGTTCTCGGTTGGTTTCATTGTCACAGAAAACCAGTTCTTGGTGACCCTTGAAACTGAACGTATAGTTCCCTGACCTGGGATTAAAGGCTTTCAAGGAATCCGAATTGATCTGGGTCATCTTGGGCATAAAGGGTTCGTGCCCTGTAAACCAAAATTTGCGAAACCAGACCGTTGGCAAGACCCATAACTTCGCTGCTTCAGGACCTCGGTTGGTGATGGTTGCCGATGCCACAATATCCTCTGCGTCTGCTTTTGCATATTCAATAACAATGTCAAAATACCGGTCTTCATCAAAAATACCAGTGTCCAGTAGTTCGTATTCGTCTTGGAGTTTGCTTGCCTTTTTATTTTCATCTACCAGCTTTTGGTAGGGAAACTCACCCTGAGGATACTTGTACAGCATCTTCATGTAGCTGTGCGTAGGGGTAGAATCCTGGTAGAAGTAGACTTCTTTGACATCTTCCCCGTGATTGCCCTGGTTGCCCGTCAATCCAAAAAATCGTTCCTTCAAAAATGGATCTTTGCCATTCCAAAAGGCCCAGGACATGCAGAGGATCTGCCGATGATCAGACAAGCCTGCTATACCCTCTTCTCCCCAGCGGTAGGCTTTGCTCCGTGCATGGTCATGGGTAACATTTTCCCAAGCCGCTCCGTCGGAACTGTAATCTTCACGCACCGTGCCCCATTGGCGATCCGTGAGGTAGGGTCCCCATTTCTTCCAATGCTTCTTTTTTTCTTTATCTTCTTGTAGTCGTGTATGTTCGGCAGACATGAAACTTGTGCTTCGTTGGGCGAGGGGGTGAATTTATCATTTTCACCGCAGAAAGCCACAAAAGAATTCGCCCGACTGCATAAAAAAATCCCTACCAACAGGTTCAAATAGGGCTTTGATTCCTCAATTTTCTACTTTAACTCAAGTATCAACCGATTGAATTGTCTTTTTCTAACTCATGCTTTAATAAACATTAACTATCGTATTCATGAAAATTAAATTAGATTCGTGTTCTATTTTTTGATTTTCAAACCTATTTCCAACGGCCATGAAAAACGCTAACTCTTTTCCGATGAAGTCTAGACTCCTATTTGGGATTTCCCTTGTTCTACTTTTTACTGGTTTTTATTTCGGAGTAATCCGAAAATCAACAGCAGAGGAGGGATTAAATGGCTCTAATCTCAATACTGGAGTCTTTTCTGAGGATGCACCCGTAAGTTTTGTGAGTCAGGGCAGTGAATATGCTACAAGTGATTCTGAATTGGTAAAAACCTACAACCAGTTGTATGGAAAATTTCAATTGAAAGCCTTTGCTAACCGCCAATTTTCAATTCCACCAGATCAAGAAATCGAAGCACTACGAATGGAGTCGAACGCATTGGATCAACTTTACACCCAAATACCTCTAGAAGAGAGGGGGAAATTAAAACGAGTTTCCTTCCCCTATGCCAAACTTGAGGTAGCTGGAAAAGTGACCTACAAAAGATTTGAAGATCTAACTCAGAAGGAAAGAGAAAGTCTCGGTTGCTAGGATAAAACTAGTTCTGGGCTGTCGCTTTGAGCGGTTTGCTCCTGTTTGTAGACTAGTTTCCGGAATTCTGTAGGCCAACTTTCAGCCCATTCCTTGTAGTTTGCCGTGTGATTTAGATCTGGAAGATGTAGTGTGGTGAGGAGTGAAAAATCAAAGAAATCAGCTTTTTTTCCTGCACCCGATTGTTCGCCATCCAAGGCATTGCAGGCTTGCTCGTATTGCCCTGCTACAGGCACCATCATCACTGGTTTTCCTAAGTACATCGCCTCACAGACGGATTCAAAACCTGCAGTGCAAAGCAGCCCTTTGCAGGCGGCCATTGCCTCCAAAAAGCCTTGGTCGTTTACTTTATGAAAGCTTAGGTTTGGTAATGGAAACTCCACTTCTTGCGCTCCTTTTTTATCCCAAAATGCTTTGATTTGTACCTCAGGATGCCCCTTTGCAAAGGAGAGTACCTCCTCTGAATAACCAGGATTGACCATGTAAGCTAAGTAAAAATCCCCTCCACTCACCTTCAATTCTTTTACTTCTTTGCGGAGCAAGGGAGGAACTACTCGAAGTCCAGCTTGGTTTTCTTTTGGAAGAAAAGATAGGGCGAGACGCTCCTCAGCTCCAATAGCCGTCAGCCGGGTGTGCATTCTAAATAAAATTTTTTCTAGCCTACGCCCTGTAGGAAATACAAAATCTGAGTGAGCCTCAAGGTATTGATGTCCTATGGTCCAAAATGCTGCTTTTGGTCTAAAAAAGAGGGAATAAAGTCCTCCCAAGGGCTCGTAAAAATTAAGTACTACATCGGGTTGCTTCTCTTCAATCACACGGTGTACGTGTTGCAAACTCTTCCAGAAGGTTGGAAGCTTAAGCAGATTGGTAGTGATCGTTTTCCCAAGGAGAATTTGTTTTTCTAAGCCATCTGTTTCAAAGTTTGGGCTTTCCACAGCAGTGACTTCAACTCCAATTTTTTGAATAAAAAATTCAGGAAGGTTCCGCCTGGGACTTTTACCCACTACTACTCCAATCAGTTCATGACCTTCTGACCGTAGGATTCCTGCGAAGGAAAGTGCCTGGGTGAGGTGTCCGCGCCCTTCCCCTTGAATCAAAAATAAGAATCGCATGGCTTACAGCTGGATACTTCTTGAACTGAGCTGCGCGTCTTCAATGCCCGTAAAGGCCACGTGTGGAAGGATGCGATCTTCCAAATGGTCTGGCTCTATCCTCAGTTTGGTTGGTGTAGGATCACTTACTTTCTTGAAATCGATCTCGTTGAAATAAATCAACTCCCAATTTCCTTCGAAATCCTCAGCTAAGGCACTCATGGTTTCCACCCAATCCCCAGAATTCAAGTAATGAATCCCATCAATCATTCGATTTTCGGGTTTATGGATGTGACCACAGATGATTCCATCGCAGCCCTTAGATTTTGCCATTTTGGCCAATTCCATTTCGTAATCATCGATGTAAGAAACTGCCTTCTTTACTTTTCCTTTCACAAATTGGGATAGTGAAAAGTAGGGAAGTCCTTTTCTCATTCGGTAGTAGTTGACCACTCGGTTGAGCCAGAGCAGAAAAGTGTATCCCACATCTCCGAGGTAAGCAATCCAGCGTAAATTAGTGGTGATGCTGTCAAAAACATCTCCATGGGTAATGAAGTACGTTTTTCCATTACTTTCGTAGGTCATATCTGCTAGAATATGCAGACCGCCGATCTGAATAGGAAGAATCTGATCTAAAAAGTCATCGTGATTGCCTCGGAGGTAGAAGACCTTGGTAGACTGATTTTCCATCATTTTCAACACACGGTTGAAAAATCGGGTATGCTTCCGTTTCCAGCTTCCGGACTTTTTCAGCTGCCATCCGTCGATGATATCGCCATTTAGGATGAGGTTGTCGCAGTGAAATTGTTTTAAAAACCGTACAATTTCTTTTGATTTGGAGCCCTTGGTTCCCAAGTGAACATCCGAAACAATAATGGTTTTGTAGTGAGTTTTCACGTAGGTCGTTTTGTTTCACAAATTGGACAGCAAACGTCACTTGACTATGTTTGAAATGTTATGTTTTTGTGTCTAAAACGAAATTTTATTTCACTTAAATTAAAATTAGGTTAATTAGAAGTTAAAAATCAGCATGAATATCAATAAGTTCACACAAGCTCCTGAAAAAATAATCCATCAACTATTATGCAAGCGGTTTGAAACACTTGCCCATCAATCCTTAGTTTCGTTCTTGTAACCCATCCTTTCTATGAAAAAAATCATCCTTAGCCTAAGTTGCCTGCTTGTCATTTTTTCAAGCGTTGCACAACAGCCTGCCTCCAAAGGGAATTACGAGCTGGCAGCTCGTTTTTCGCCCGATAAACTGAAGAAAATGATTTTTTCTACCAGCGTAGATGCGCATTGGATGAAAAAATCAGATCGGTTTTGGTACGAATACGAAACTTCTCAAGGAAAAAAATGGCTACTAGTAGATCCGGTACGGAGAACAAAAACACCACTCTTTGATGCAGACAAACTAGCGGCAGAACTGACTCGGGCAGTTAAAGACCCCTTTGATGGGCAGCACCTCAAGCTGGACAACATGAAGCTTTTGGCCGATGAAAATACACTTCAATTCACGGTGAAAAGCACCGCAGAGGTACTCAAAAAGGATTGGGCTGAGCTAAAAGCAAAAAACAAAAACTCCAAAGACTCACTAGAAAAGAAGGTACATACCTTTCAATTCAATTTGATTTCTCAGCAACTCAAAGAAATCGAAACTGTAAAAGAGCCTACGCGCCTTGCTTGGGCCAATATTGCGCCTGACTCCTCCAAGGTGGTGTATGTGAAAAACTTCAACTTGTATTGGATGGATAAAGCCAATTTCTTGAAGGCGGTTAAGGATTTGAAGGACACTACCCTCGTAGAAACTGCAATTACTAAAGATGGAGTAGCAGATTACGAGTATGGCTGGGGAGATCGTGGCGATGACAATGTCGAAGTAGAGAAAAAGAAAAAAGATCGAAAGCGAGCTCCAGTACTTTGGAGTGCGGATAGCAAGCAGTTTATCCTTACCCGCACCGATCAGCGAAAGGTTAAGGACCTCTGGGTAATTCACAATACCCGTGATCCTAGACCCACTTTGGAAACCTACAAGTATGCGATGCCTGGGGAGAAGGAGCAGCCGATCACTGACTTGATCCACTATTCCTTTGAAACTCAAAAATTGAGCAACTTACCCATTGCCACATTTAAAGACCAGACTGTCTCGATTTGGTCTACTACTCCAGCTGCCAATACTCGGGATGATGATTTCCGTCCTACTACTTGGTTGGGAAATGCCACTGAATTTTACCTTGCTTTGACCTCCAGGGACCTCAAGCGAGTGGATGTGTTGCGTTGGAATTTGAAGACCAACCAAAAGGAAGTGGTGATCGAAGAAAGAAGCAATACCTACATCGATTTCGAGAAACCCGAGTTGGTAGGCAATGACTTGATCTGGTGGTCAGAGCGTGATGGCTGGGGACACTTTTACCTTTATGGCAAGGACGGAACCTACAAGCGTCAGCTTACTTCAGGGCCGTACCATACGGCCGGTGCTGCTCGAGTAGATGCTTCGCTTCGTAAACTTTACTTCACAGCTAATGGTCGTGAAAAAGGAGAAGATCCCTACTACGAACACTTGTATTCGGTATCTCTTGATGGGGGAGCAGTTACCTTGTTGAATAAAGGAGACTTCAACCATGAAATAAACATCAATGACGCAGCTTCTTACTTTGTTTCTAATTTTTCTAGAGTCAATACGGTTCCTGCATCCGTACTCTACGATCGAAACGGAGCCAAAATAATGGATTTGGAGACTGCAGATTTAGGCCAACTCTTTGCCGCTGGGTACCAGTTTCCGGAGCCCTTTACTTTCAAGGCGGATGACGGAATTACCGACTTGTTTGGGGTGATGTACAAGCCTTTTGACTTTGATTCGACACGTACTTATCCGCTGGTGCAATATGTGTATCCTGGCCCACAGACCGAGGCGGTCAACAAGTCTTTTGGTCGTGGCATGGACCGTACGGATCGTTTGGCACAGTTTGGTTTTGTAGTCGTGACGCTAGGCAATCGTGGAGGTCACCCGGCTCGCTCCAAGTGGTACCACAACTATGGGTACGGAGATCTCCGTGATTATGGATTGGCAGATAAAAAGGCAGCTGTAGAGCAGTTGGCAGATCGCCATTCCTTTATTGACCGTAGCAAGGTGGGTATTCATGGGCATTCGGGTGGAGGTTTCATGTCCACTGCGGCATTGTTAGTGTATCCAGACGTGTTTAAAGTGGCTGTTTCTTCGGCGGGCAATCACGAAAACAACATTTACAATCGCTGGTGGTCGGAGAAGCACCATGGTGTTCAGGAGCGTGTTTTGCCAAGCGGAGACACGACCTTTGTGTATCAGATTGAGAAAAACTCCGAATTGGCAAAAAACCTAAAAGGACACCTGATGCTCAGCACGGGTGATGTGGACAACAATGTGCATCCAGCAGGCACCATCCGCATGGCCAATGCCTTGATTAAAGCAGGAAAGCGGTTTGAATTCGTGCTTCTTCCGGGACAGCGCCATGGATATGGAGACATGAATGAATATTTCTTCTGGAAGATGGGCGATTACTTTGTGGCTCATTTATTGGGAGACAGCAGTCCCCCACCAGTAGATATGGTAGAGATGCAGCGGGATAAACCGAAAGACAAATAATCCAAGCTCCCCTTTGTAAAATCCCTCAAAAAGAAACCTTTTTGAGGGATTTTCCCTTTTTACTTCCTTGCAATTCAAATCCTGCAGCCCTATCTTTAAACTTTAACAAGTCAATTCAACTAGTTCCATCCAGACTCAACTTATACGAATATGCCAAAATGCGTTCACATGGGAGCAAAAATTAAATGCTCTTTTGGGGCAGGACCCAAGGATATGGTAGTTTTACCCATCGCAATGGCCATGAATGCTAATAAGCCTTTGGCTACTGAGATGGACTTTATACCCATGTTGAATGTCCCAGCTTTTGGGCAGTGTAAGTCAATTCTTAATCCAATGTGCTGGCAAATGGTGGGTCCAGTTCCAGTTTTTAAGCCTGCTCCCTGTAATCCGATCACTATAATGCCTTGGTCTCCAGTTGCTAAAAAACTCAAAATAGGAGGATTTCCAGCCATGCTTGCTACTAGTAAAACAATGTGTATTTGGATGGGATCCATTACCGTAGACAAGCCAGGTGTAACTAATGTAGAGGCTAAATAAACAGTATATTCCAACTATTTTTTTTAGGAATGAGCTAAATATTCAATGGTTTTTGGCCAAAATTCCAAGGGATAATTTTTATATTTTCATTCTTTCGATTGAATTCCTTTTGATAAACTAGTTGAAATTTAATACTTTAACTCTTCAATTTCGCTGCTTTCCATGAGTCAAGTAATTCAGAGTACGGAATCAACACGTAACTTTTTGAAAAACACCTTAAAGGATAACCTCCTCCAATTTGTGCTGTTGTTTGCTGCCGTGACTCTGGGTTTTTTTGCAGAAAACTTGAGGGAAGAAAATGCCCAACGCAAACTAGAAATTAAGTTGATGCATTCCATGGTTGCTGACCTAGCCCGTAATGAACGGTTGTTGAGTGATCAACATGCTTCTTTGACGGCTAGAAAAATTGCCAGTGACTCCTTGGCTTATTTCTTTAATCAGCCTGATATGCAGCAGCAGACCTCAGAGATCTATTTTTATGCTAGAAAACTGGGGATTTATGCTGGTGAATTTCCGCTCGCTTCCAGATCCTTGGATCAGTTGAAGAATAGTGGATTGTTCACACTCATTAGTAGGGAGGAAGTTGCAGACTCTCTATCCACCTATGACAACTTGAAAACCCAATATGAGCAAAGGATTAAATGGTATTTTGAAGATGTTAAAAAGGTACAGGATGAAAACAAAAAGTTTTTTGATGCCCATGTCTTTGAAAAGGCTACCATTTACACCGAAGCAAATCGATTTGAGATGCTGAGACCAGAAGGCAATCCTCCTCTGATTAGTTCTCGAAAGGAAGATTTACAGCACTACTACAACACCTTTTATTACCTCAAACGAAATACCGAAACGCAATTGCGGGATGTAGACCAGCTGATTCGAAGTACGGTGGCTTTGCGAAAATTGATTAATGAAGCCTATGGTTTCGAGTATTGAGAAAACTTGCTTGCTTTCTACCTCCTTTACTAGAATAACTTTTTTACTTCTTTAACTTAGGTTGCTTTGGATCAAGTCGCTACCAAAACTTTGGGGCGAGTCAAGCGTATTTTTAAAAGAGAAAATCCTCTGAATCGGCGAATTGAAGTAAAAATTATACAATAAAAAAACGCCCAAAAAATTCAACTGAGAATTTCTTGGGCGTTTAGGTAAATTAAAAGACGACTATTCTACTTTGAAGGCATAATCCCCATCTTCGTCTATGTATAGCGTTAAAATTGAAACCTCACATAGGTCAATTTCATTGATATAGATATAATCCTCTTCTGAAGCGTCATGTGTCAGCCTGAGATCCCAGATGCAGAGGGTCTCATCACCAACATAGTCGAATGTAATATCTATGGTATCTCCATCTTTCACGATATCTTCAGGAAGGATGTCCTCACCCCAATCTTGCGTATCGGTATCTGTTAAATACACGGCATAAAAATCTTCGCCAGTGTTATTTACCAATTTAAAATCTAAAATAGTCTGAGCTTGAGTCCATGTTGTAGCCGCAAAAACAAGGGCTACGATAAGGAATAGTTGTTTTTTCATGTTGAACGGTTTTTTGTAAGGGTGAAAACTAGGTTGTTAATTAATTTTTTTTAACTACTTAATATAACAATTTAATGGGTAATTTTTATAAAAACCAAAAATTCAGAATTATTAATTTGTTATAAAAGATAAAAATTTATTCAAACCTATCCTTTACTAAAAGCCACAGCTACAATAAGTTAGCTCTTTCCAAGTGTGAACCAAAAAATCAGGTAGATCACAAGTGTCGCTCCGCTGCTAATTCCGAAGGTTAGGCCTCCGACACCAAAGAAAAATACGAGGAATAGGCCTCTCAATAGACCGGAGGAGATTCCAAGGGAGCGTGCAATGCCACCCAATACACCACCAAGCCATTTGTCAGTTGCATTTCTAGTCATTGTGAATTTATTTTTTTGTTCAGTTGAGGTTAGTATAAAGGATAAAAGTAAGCGTATGGAAATTTAGGTCTAAACTACAATCAAACAAAAAAAAGTGTTGAGCCTAAAAAATTACCTGCAACTGTTTTAGCTTGCACCTTAAGAAAGGGAAAAGTCACTAGCAGATGATTGCACGAGAGTTTCAGGATACCGTACCCGGAGTTTTGGATAAAATCACCAAACTTGCCCAGATTCTAGGCAAGGAATACCGAGTATTTAACTCTTCAGACAATTTTGCAGAGATAGGTCTGGAGTTTCAAAATCCGCGCAAGGAGAGCAATATGCTCCTCATTCAGGTCCTCCTCCTTGAGGTGGGCGTACAGATTACCTGCTCTCCATGGATCAAGTCCTGGAAAGGATCCCGCATCGGGGTTCCTAACCTAGCTCAGGACGAGGCAATGGAATATATCCAACTCGTATTTATTCCACGCTTGGAGGGAATGTATCCCAGTGAAATCCCTCAGCCTGTAGTACAAAGAAATCAGAGTGAAGCGTTAGTTAAATCTCAACTAAAAATACAAAAGCTACTTGCGTCACTTTATGCTAATCTAGGTGTCCTCGGGCTTTCGGTCTTTTTTATCTTTTTAGTTTTCTTTTTACCAAGTAACCGCGCTAATAGGCTCCCAGCTGAATTGGAACCCCAGCAAAATCAAGAAATATCTGCCTGCTTTTGTCAGAAAGCTTGGGAGAAAGTACCAGAAGTTTCTGCCACGGAAGAGCAGCTTCAGGCCTGTGCAGCGCGATACATTTGCCTGGGCAATGCCAAGGCTTCCTGTCTATTGCAGGCCGAGCGGCAGTGGGATGGCTGTGAGTTTTGAGAGAGGAAAAGCTAATTTGGTAACCTTCTACGAAGGTTTTATACCTTTTTTTAGGAAGTAGTTGCAATAATTCACCTAGATTACTTAGTAGGAAGAGATCGAGTTCAGAACATATTGATTCAAATTAGAGTTCTACTATTTTAGAATATAGTAAACTCATTATCAATCACATGAATAGACTCCTATCCGCACATCTTTACGCTTTTGACTGGCTAGATCACCACTGGGAGAGCCCTAGAAGTACGCGTTGGATCAGCAATCTGGTGGTTGTATTTTTTATCTTGGGTTCGGTGGTGCCGCTGCTTATCTTTTTAGAAATATCCTTTCCTTTTCCTACCCTATCCCCCTTCTTTGCCGTAGAGATTGCCTTTACCATTTTGTTGGTATTTGAGATTTTGGGCTTGATTTTTTTACTTCCTAAGTCGGTGGCAGATTCCATTGGAAAGCAGTTTGAAATCATCTCTCTGCTGCTCCTTCGGGATGCATTTAAGGAGTTTGGTCACTACATGGGCGACCTCAATTGGGAACCCGAACTCCTGCTCGAACTCCTGCCCATGGTGGCAGATGGCTTCGGGGCCGTACTTATTTTTGGGTTGACAGCCCTCTTTTACCGTACCCAAAAGCACCAAAAAATCACGCAGAGCAATGAGGAACAGGCGGAGTTTATCTCGGTAAAAAAGGTCATCTCCCTCTACCTCGCGTTCGTTTTTTTCCTAATTGTGTTTCTGGACATCAGCAGAGCTTTCAATACAGGTGTGGTCTCCTTTAGCATCCAATCTTTTTATACGCTGTTGATCTTCACCGACATCTTTATCTTGATCTTTTCGCTGAGGTATTCAAGCAAGTATTACAACTTGTTTCGCTACTCGTCCTTCGCTCTAGCTACGCTATTTCTTCGCTTGACCATATCGGCACCTGCCTATTACAATGTGCTGCTCGCGGTTATCGCTGGTACCTTGGTATTGGGAGTAACTTACATCTACAATGGCTTATTACTTAAATCTACTGCCACCAAGCTAGGTTCGTAAACTGTTTTTAACCTTACTGCCTATTTTCTAATCCTTTTCGGTGAGCTCCATTAAAGAAAAAATAGAGTTTTATTCGTGATGCCTTATTTTTCTTCTGTAATTTTCCACCCTACAAATGAATTTAATTAGGGATTGCTTCTATGGGTGTTGAACAGACTTGGGATGTACTAGTAGTGGGTTCTGGGCCTGCTGGGGCTATGGCCGCTTACGAATTGGCAAAAGCAGGTCGAAAAGTTGCCATTCTTGAAAAAGAAACCCTTCCGAGGTACAAAACCTGTGGTGGCGGACTAGTTTTTCGAGGACGCGAACTGCTTCCCATCTCCGTACAAGTCGCCGTAGAGAAGGAATTTGATTCCTTGGCGGTATACTTTGATAACCTACCTCAGCCCTTTACAGCGCAGCGCAATTTTCCCATTTTGAGTATGGTGATGCGTGACCAGTTTGACCACCTGCTTGTCCAAGAAGCGGTCAAACTTGGGGCCGTGCTTCTCGAGGGGCAGGTGCTGCAACAACTGGAGTTTGCAGAAGATAGGATTAGTCTGCATACCAAAACCGAGGTGCTGCATACCCGCTATGTAGTGGCAGCAGATGGGGTTTTGGGTCCTACCGCCAAGCTTGCTGGTTGGAAGGAAACGCGCAAACTCATCCCTGCCTTGGAATACGAAGTAGGGGTAAGCCCTTCGGATTTTGAGCGCCTCTCCAAAGAAGCTCGCTTTGATATCGATGCCATTCCCCAAGGCTATGGCTGGTGCTTTCCTAAAGCCAATCACCTCTCGATTGGTGTGGGATTATTTGCACCCAAGAAAATTCAACTCCGCACCTATTACCAAGCCTACCTCCAGAAATTGGGGATTCACGCAACTACCTTTGAGGAAGCGCATGGGTTCCAGATTCCCGTAGGAGCAAGAACGGATGGCTTTTCAAAAAGTGGCGTATTTCTAACGGGTGATGCTGCCGGATTTGCAGATCCTCTGACTGCGGAAGGTTTGACCAACTCGATCTATTCAGGGATACTTGCTGGTCAAAGTATTGCGCGACAGTTTGATGACCCAGAGCTTGCTGCCAATGCCTACCAAGAAGCCCTGGAAGAGCGACTCCTCCCGGAACTTCGTTTTAGTGAGGTGATGGCCCGCGTTTTTTATTTTATGCCAGCTGCTAGAAACTTGCTGATGCCCCGGTATGGACAGCGTGCCTGCGAGATTTTGACAGATGTATTTACCGGGCAACTTATTCTCAGCCAAGACTTCAAAAAAAAGGCGCTCAAAAAATTGAAGTTTCTAAATTGGTGAGTGATTGCAAGTTTATTCAAAAAAATAGGCGCAAGGTCCTTAAGGAATTACGAGTATGAACCATCTCAAAGAATAAAGGAGCCTGATAAAATAGCTTGAAATAAATTTGCTATTAAAAATTTTCATTTTGTGTTTGGTGCATTTTTCGAAAGATTAAATCACCGTTTTTGAAGAGAAACTCCTGATTTCTTACTTTATTTGATCTCATCCAATGTTAAAAAGGTGTTTAATTCAATTTAGACATTCCTTTATAACCCCACTATTTTCCCTAAAAATGGCTCTTCAAGAAGAATTAGAATCCCAAGGCAATTGGTTATTTCGTCACCGTAGTTTCTTACCCATTGCAATCGTTTTGGTCGGCTGGGCGATGTACCTAAGACGCGAACTGCATCCGGAAGAGTTTCCGCTTTTCTTGCCCGAATACGAGTATATTTACCTGGCAGTAGCAATAGCGGTTGGGCTACTAGGATTAGCCGTTCGGGTATTCACGGTAGGCTTTTCTCCGCGAAACACCTCCGGTAGAAACACGAAAGTAGGGCAATTAGCGGATACGCTCAACCAAACAGGTATTTATTCTGTCGTGAGACATCCCCTCTACTTAGGTAATTTTCTTATGTGGTTGGGTCCTGCCTTGGTAACTGCCAATGGCTGGTTTATTCTTGCCTTTTGCTTCCTGTATTGGGTATACTACGAGCGCATCATGTTTGCTGAAGAGCAGTTTCTTCGCAAAAAATTTGGCGAGGTATACCTGCAATGGAGCTCCAAGGTTCCTGCCTTTCTGCCTAGCTTTGGCAACTTTACTCCTCCCCAGATCTCTTTCAGCTGGAAGAAGGTGTTCAAAAAAGAGAAAAATGGACTATCGGCATTATTTCTAATTTTTTGTCTTTTTGATGCCTCTGTACTTTTCTTTGATCCAAACCATGCGCCCAGTAAAATCCTACTTACCCTATGCGTCGGTTGTGGCTTGTTGTACTTGATTTTAAAAATCCTCAAAACAAATACCTCTCTTTTAGTTGAAACGGATAGGTGACAAATTGTTTATTGTGATTATCCGCAATCATGCCAGTAGCTCAGTTCTCCTATTTATAAATGCGGATAATCGTTGACAGACCATGGGCCACGGCCCACAGGCGGTCCACGGTTCACAGCTCATTTAATTTACTCTCAAAGCTTAATTTCTTTGGGTGGTGGTGGAAAAGCGGATAATCGAATTCTTTACAATAACTTAAATCTGATTTTAGCAAAAGGCCTTAAAGACCAGGTATCTTCAAGCATGAAAAACTACCTTCTCCCTTTAGCAATTCTTCTAGGTTTTTTTACCCTAAGCTGTCTAGAGGGAAATACCCAAGAGACTGAGCAGGAAGAGGTATTAAATCAGCGTATCGACTCCCTTTTTTTAGCGGGAATCCCTCAAGGAAAACTAGCAAATCCCCTTCTGGAGGAGGTGAGCGGTTTGGTGGTGTCTCAGCGCTACCCCAACCGCCTCTACGTGCATACCGATAGTGGAGGAGAAGCTGCGGTTTTTGTGCTAGACACACTAGGAAATGAACTGGGGAGATTGGAGCTCTCCGGGCTGAAAAATCGGGATTGGGAGGACATTGCAATCGGCCCTGGACCCAATGGGAGTTCGTACATCTACGTAGCCGAAATTGGGGATAACGAGGCCAAACACGAGGAAATCTACCTCTACCGATTTGCAGAGCCGGAGCTATTGCAAGCGATTCCTAGTACTGCCATTGATCAGGTAAGGCTCCAATTCCCTGGAGGGCCGAAGGATGCAGAAACACTCCTGGCTGACCCTATTTCTGGCAACTTATTTTTGGTTTCCAAGCGGGAACCTAAAAACGCACTTTACCAAGTTCCTGCAACGGCTTTCGATGAGGGCAGCGCGACGCTGGAAAAAGTACATGAATTCGACTTTAATAGTTCAGTGGCCGGAGACATTTCAAAAGATGGCAGTCAAATCCTAATCAAAACCTACCTGGCCGTTTTTTATTGGAAAAGAACTGACAAGCAATCGCTGGCGGAAGCCTTGCAAGCTGCGCCGATGCGCCTTCCTTACGTGCCCGAACCACAAGGTGAGGCCATCGGGTTTAATTTTAAGGGGGACGCCTACTTTACCTTGAGCGAAAAACGCAACGGGGTAACGCCTACACTTTATCGGTATCCCAAAAAATAAGGATTCCTTTGTTCCCCTTTCAGAAAGTAGGTATACTCTT
>JBILBQ010000036.1:0-22872 GCA_044353615.1 Algoriphagus sp.
TGGAAGATGATCTGTCCATCAAAAACAAGGGGAGAAAAATACCCCACCACGAGCAGGTAAAAGAAGGCGATGCCGAGGAGATGGGGAAGGATGTCTTTTTGAAATTGAATCTTCATGCAGGAGGTCAGCGATTTGAACCGCAAATTAAGGAATTCGGGGGAAAGGCCATGCCGGGTGTAGCTTCCTTTTTGTGGGGGTAGGTGAAAGAAAATGGGGATGGTCCACAATCTAACTACTGGGATCACTTAAATCCCGGTTAGTATTGTCGTGCAAACCTTCAAATTCATTACTTTTGCATGAAATAGCAGTATAGCAGCATGTTTGATAATTTAAGTTTGAAGCTTGACCGGGCGTTCAAGACACTGAAGGGTACCGGAAAAATCACTGAAATCAATGTCGCATCTACCGTAAAGGAGATTCGAAGAGCTTTGATTGATGCCGATGTGAACTACAAAGTAGCCAAGGAAGTCACTGATAAAATCAAGGACGAAGCCATGGGTCGCGATGTTTTGATCTCGGTTTCTCCTGGTCAGCTATTGATCAAAATCACCCAAGAGGAGTTGACCAAATTGATGGGAAACACCAAGGTGGACATCAAGCTCAGCGGAGATCCATCTGTAATTTTGATTGCAGGTCTTCAGGGATCGGGTAAAACTACTTTTACGGGAAAGCTTGGAAGTTTGCTGAAGCGACAAGGACGTCAAGTGCTGCTGGTAGCTTGTGATATTTATAGACCTGCTGCGATTGACCAGCTCAAGGTCTTGGGTGAGCAGATCGGTGTGGAGGTGTATGCTGAGCCAGATAATAAAAATGCCTTACAGATTGCCAACAACGCCATTGCTTATGCCAAAAAATCAGGCAAAAAGACTGTAGTAGTCGATACTGCAGGTCGTTTGGCGGTGGATGATGCGATGATGCAGGAGATTGAGGAACTTAAAAAAGCGCTCAATCCATCTGAAACACTTTTTGTGGTGGATTCCATGACCGGTCAGGATGCGGTGAATACTGCGAAGACCTTTGACGATCGTCTCAATTTTGATGGCGTAGTCCTTACCAAATTGGATGGCGATACCCGAGGTGGTGCTGCCATTTCCATCCGCCACGTGGTGAATAAGCCTATCAAATTTATCTCCACTGGAGAAAAGATGGAAAATCTGGATGTGTTCCATCCAGACCGTATGGCCCAGCGGATCTTGGGCATGGGGGATGTGATCTCCTTGGTGGAGCGTGCACAGCAGTCCTTTGATGAGGACGAGGCCAAGCGCCTGAACGCGAAAATGCGCCAGAACAATTTCAACTTTGACGATTTCCTTTCTCAGCTGGAGCAAGTGAAGAAGATGGGAAATATCAAGGACCTCATGGGCATGATTCCTGGAATGGGTAAAGCCTTGAAGGGACTAGATATCGATGACGATTCCTTCAAGCCCGTAGAAGCAATCATCCGAAGCATGACTCCCAAAGAGCGCCAAAACCCAGATATCATCGATGGCAGACGAAGAAAACGACTTGCAGATGGTTCGGGTAGAAACATCACTGAAGTCAATAACTTGATGAAGCAGTTTGAGGACATGCGCAAGATGATGAAGCAAATGAATAAAATGGGAGGTGCCAAGGCAGCTATGGGTCGAATGATGCCTCCTGGGATGGGGAAACGGTAACTATAGTATCAAGTAGCAAGTAGCAAGTTTCAAGACGCTTCGAGAGGCAAGAGCCGAGATACAAGAAACAAGACCATATTCCGTAGAGATACGAAATTCGAATGTTCTACGAATTTTCCACTTCGACATTCTTCAATCGGTGTTCAGCGTTCGACATTAGAAAAGTATCAAGTAACAAGTATCAAGACGCAAGAGCCGAGAAGCAAGAAACGAGACTTTATTGCCTAATGACAACAGAGACTAGTTTTTCCAATTCAACATTCTTCAATCGGCGTTCAGCGTTCGAAATTAAGGAGAAGCAAGAGATTAGATACCCGCCGCGGCGGGCAGGCAAGATGAAAATCCTGCTCCGTAGGCAGAATTTTCATATCAACAGAACTGAGTCTAATTTCTTGTTTCTTGCATCTTGCATCTATCCCTACCTGGTACCTTGTACTTCCATTCGATATTCTGCACTGGGCGTTCAGCGTTCGACATTAGAAAAAGTATAAAGTAGTTAGTATCAAGTATCAAGATGCCTCGAGAGGCAAGAGCCGAGATACAAGAAACAAGACCATATTCCGTAGAGATACAAGATTCGAATGTTCTACGAATTTTCCACTTCTTCCTTCTGCACTGGGCGTTCTGCATTAAGGAGAAGCAAGAGATTAGATACTAGAAGCAAGATGAAAATCCTGCTCCGTAGGCAGAATTTTCATATCAACAGAACTGAGTCTAATTTCTTGTTTCTTGCATCTTGCATCTATCCCTACCCATTCCTGTGAACCGCATTGCCCTAGATCTCCACTACCTCCCTTGCCTGGAGTACTTTACGGTGCTGAGAGGAGTGGATGAGCTATTTTTATTTCCAGGGGACCGCTACGAACGACAGTCCTACTTCAACCGAACTTCTATTTTGCTTGCCAATAAGGTACAGACCTTGAGTGTGCCCATTCAAGGAAGGCGGCCACGAATCTCACTGACCGAGGTTCGTATTGACTCCGATCAAAAATGGGTGAGTAACCACTTGCGAGGAATTCAAAGCGGCTATGGAAAAGCCCCATTCTTTGAATATTTTTTTCCCTATTTCGAAGAGGCCCTCAGTCGTCCAGAAACGCAGCTTTGGAACTTGAATTTGGAATTGCTGACAATCTGTCTGAAGCTGCTCCGCTGGCCTGTCAAACTAACCTTGGTTGGAAATGAAGGGCTTCCGGCCGATGTAATTGACCTTAGGGGGCAAATTGTGCCTTCTGGTAGCTATTTGGATCGACCGTTTTACCAAGAAGAGCCGTATGGGCAAAATTTTGGCCCAAACTTTGTCCCTAACCTTTCGATACTCGACTTATTATTTTGTTTGGGAGGGGCAGCTGATGATTTGCTTTCTAAATCTCAAAAAAAACGCGAACAATAAGTCAATCGATTGTGTTTTTAAAACAAAATTGGTATCATAGATTCAACATTCATCTTACAATCAGAAAAGGGTTAAATGGAAGCAAAATTTTCGAACAGAGTCAAAGAGGTAATCTCTCTCAGCCGCGAAGAGGCCCTTCGTCTGGGACACGATTACATTGGCACAGAACACCTCTTATTGGGGATGATCCGAGAGGGAGAAGGGGTAGCTGTTTCCATATTGAAAAAGCTAGGCATTCCCATGGATGAATTACGGGCCGCAATTGAGCGGGCAGTAAAAGGTACGGCCAACCACAATGTGAAAAATATGGCCAATATTCCATTGACGCGGCAGTCAGAAAAAGTGTTGAAAATCACCTATTTGGAAGCAAAAATTTTCAAGAGTCAGCTGATTGGTACCGAGCACTTGCTGCTTTCTATCCTTCGCGATGAAGATAATATAGCTACACAGATTTTAAATAAGTTTGAGGTCAACTACGACAGCATCAAAGAAATGCTTGAAATGCAGTCGGAAGGCAGTTCCTCCCCCAAAGCACGTGCGGAAGCCGAAGATGGGGATGAAGATGGATCCAAACTATTTGGTTCTTCCTCTGCTTCTGGAGGCGGTGCCAACAAGCCAGGTGCTGAAAAATCACGCACCCCGGTTTTAGATAACTTTGGTCGCGACCTTACCAAGATGGCAGAAGACGATAAGTTGGATCCCATCATCGGTAGAGAAAAAGAGATTGAGCGCGTAGCGCAAATCCTTTCGCGTAGAAAGAAAAATAATCCGATTTTGATTGGTGAACCAGGGGTGGGAAAAACAGCCATCGCCGAGGGTTTGGCCTTGCGAATCGTACAAAAGAAGGTTTCCCGAATCCTATTCAACAAGCGGGTAGTGACGCTGGATCTTGCATCTCTAGTGGCGGGCACGAAGTACAGAGGCCAGTTTGAGGAGCGCATGAAGGCGGTCATGAACGAACTGGAAAAGTCTCCCAATGTCATCCTATTTATTGACGAACTGCATACGATTGTAGGTGCGGGTGGTGCTTCTGGATCTTTGGATGCGTCCAACATGTTTAAACCTGCCTTGGCACGAGGAGAAATCCAATGCATCGGCGCTACGACTTTGGACGAATACAGGCAATACATTGAGAAGGATGGTGCCTTGGCACGTCGTTTCCAAATGGTGATGGTGGATGCCACCTCCCCAGAGGAAACCATCCAAATCTTGAACAATATCAAAGACAAATACGAAGACCACCACAATGTCATCTACACCGATGCTGCCATTGAGGGATGTGTCAAGCTTTCCGATCGTTACATTTCGGATCGCTTCCTTCCTGACAAGGCCATTGACGTATTGGATGAAGCGGGAGCTCGGGTACACATCATGAACATCAATGTTCCTGAGGATATCTTGCGCTTGGAGTCTGAAGTAGAAAACATCAAGGCGGAGAAAAACCGTGTAGTCAAATCTCAGAAGTATGAGGAAGCTGCACAGCTTCGCGACAAGGAAAAGAAACTCTTGGAGCAGCTCGATGAAGCCAAAGTGAAGTGGGAAGACGAAAGCAAGACCAAGCGGTTTACTGTGGATGAAGACCATGTGGCTGAAGTGATTGCGATGATGACAGGCATTCCTGCCAAGAGAGTGGCTCAGAAAGAGGGCAATAAATTGCTCAATATGGGCGAAGAGCTCAAGGGAAGAGTAATCGGACAGGAAGAGGCCATCAAAAAATTGACCAAAGCCATTCAGCGTACCCGTGTAGGTTTGAAGGATCCCAAGAAGCCAATTGGCTCCTTTATTTTCCTCGGACCTACTGGAGTTGGAAAGACCGAATTGGCCAAGACCTTAGCTACCTACCTTTTTGACAAGGAAGATTCCTTGATTCGAATCGATATGTCGGAATACATGGAGAAGTTCTCCGTATCCCGATTGGTGGGAGCACCTCCAGGCTATGTAGGCTATGAAGAGGGTGGACAACTCACTGAAAAGGTGCGTCGCAAGCCCTATTCCGTGGTGCTTTTGGATGAGATTGAAAAAGCGCATCCAGATGTATTCAATATCCTACTTCAGGTGTTGGACGACGGTATCCTGACAGATGGATTGGGACGAAGAGTTGATTTCAGAAACACGATCATCATCATGACTTCTAACATTGGGGTGCGTGACTTGAAGGACTTTGGTGCGGGCATTGGCTTTGCCAATCGTGCCAAGGCGGACAACATGGATGAGATCATGAAGTCTACCATCCAGTCTGCATTGAAGAAGGCTTTTAGTCCGGAATTCTTAAACCGTTTGGATGATGTAGTCGTATTCAACTCCTTGAGCAAAGAGCATATCTTCCAGATCATTGACATCAGCCTGGGCAAGTTGTTTCACCGAATCACTGACTTGGGATATAAAATCGAACTTACGGAGAAGGCGAAGGATTTCTTGGCCAACAAAGGGTACGACCAGCAGTATGGAGCTAGACCTTTGAATCGTGCGATCCAAAAGTACTTGGAAGATGCCATTGCAGAAGAGATTTTGAAGGGTGATTTGTCTGAGGGCGATGTGATAATTGCCGATTATGTCGATGAAGCCACGGAGCTGACGCTATCGGTAACGAAGAAGGAAAAAGCGGATTAAGAATTGACCACGGTCGACAGCCAATTCGTGTTTTGACTGGGTTTAGAATCAAAAGCAGCTCATCAAGCAATACTAAATTAGTAAGTAAAAGAGCCTTGGGACTAGATGTTCTCAAGGCTCTTTTTTTGTTGGATTTGCGAGGATTAAATTCCTTCAAATAGGACAAAAGATTCCAAGTAGGTTGGTAGGAGGGTATTCCATCCCAGTTCCTGCCTGAGCTTGTAGGCCAGTGCCTCCCCACTTTTTTCTTCCCCGTGCACCACAAAGGTGTATTTCGGATTCTCAGTAAATCCCTCCGCCCAGTCCATCAGTTCCTCCTGGTCTGCATGCGCAGAAAGGCCTTCGATGGGATATACCTTGGCGCGTACCTGAACTTCCTCTCCGTAGATGCGGATGATTGGATCCCCATCCAATAGTCTTCTGCCGCGCGTTTCTTGGGCTTGGTAACCGACAATGATCACTCCATTTTTTTCATTGGGAAGGTGGTGGAAGAGGTGGTGTAGGATCCTCCCACCCGTGGCCATGCCGCTGGCAGAAATAATTATCGCATTCCCCTCAAAAGTGTTGAGAGACATGGACTCTTCCTTTTTCTGAAAGTAATGTAGGTGGGGGTGCTTAAATGCATGTTCATCTTCCTGCAGCATGGCGCCAAGGCGGTGATCATTGCCGAAGTCTAGGTACAGTTTCGTGGCATCGATGGCCATGGGGCTATCGGTGAAGATGGGAACTTTGGGAATTTTTCCTTTCTCCATCAATTGGTAGAGGTGGTAGAGCAGGAGTTGCGTACGTCCTACGGCAAAGGCAGGGATGATGACCAATCCGCCCCGGTCGAAAGTATCTCGAATGGCGCGGGCCATTTCTTCTTCGGGCTTAAGAACCGATGATTTTCGGTCGCCATAGGTGGATTCGATCCACAGGATATCCGCTTTTGGAATTCGGGTGGGAGGGAATAGGAGTGGGTCCTTGTATCGTCCCAAATCACCAGAAAATACCAGCCGTTTGGTTTGGTGTTCTCCTTGAATCAGGAATTTGACGATGGAGGCACCTAGAATGTGACCGGCGTGGAAAAAGGTAACCGTCACCGCAGGATGTATGGAGAAAGGGTGCTCGAAGGGCTTCGGCACGAACTGTGGAAAAACAGCCTCTGCATCCGCTTTGGTGTAGAGTGGCTGTGGGTTCTCGTGTCGGGAATAGCCTTTTTTGCGTGCATATTCCGCTTCCTCCTCTTGGAGTTTCCCGGAGTCCAGGAGCAAAATTTTTGCAAGTTCGGCCGTGGCTTCCGTACAATAAATCGGTCCTTTAAACCCTTGCTGAACCAATCGAGGCAAGTAGCCGATGTGGTCCAAGTGTGCGTGGGTGAGGACCACTGCTTCCAAGGCATTCAGGGGCATCGGAAATTTATCCCAGTTTAGTTCTCGGAGTTTTCTTCCACCTTGAAACAATCCACAGTCGACGAGGAATTCAAAATCTCCTAAGTCTATCAAGTATTTGGAACCGGTAACAACCCCGGCTCCTCCTAAAAATTTAGCCGTTACATCCATGATCTAAAAGTTTGTTAGAAGGTACAAAAAAAAGTGGCCCCGCACTAACGGGACCACCTAAAACAACCTTAATCTAAACTGTAAGTAGCTGCTTAGTTTTCCTTCAAGAAATAGGCATCCTTGAGTTTTACTTTGCTTAGGCTATCCTTTTGAACCTTGGTAATGGAATCAAGTTGTGCTTTTTCAGATTCAAAAGAATCCCAATCGCGTCGCTCTCCTTTGATTTCTGGGCAAGTGAGGCAGGTAAGTCCTGCTTCATTGAATACCCAAACTGCCTCGGTGCGCACATCATCATTTTCGAAGCCGTTTTTGTAAATCGTGTTTTGTAGTATATCGAGTAGGCTTCGATCCATAATAAAGGGCTTGTCGTAAGGTATCGCCAAGCTTAGGTTTAGTTTTTGATCGCGAAACGCTCCCAAGGTTTTCAAATCAAATCCTCTTTCAAAGGTGATTACGGAATCTTTCATTGAATAGGAATAGCCGATCTTTTTGATATTTTCCTGAGCTTGTTTCTTGGTTTGTCCTCGGGAGAAGTACTCTTGATTGAGTGAAGGGATGCTGTCTTCCGTACCCTTTAGTTCAAGTACGACGCGTTGGTAAAACTCTTCTTCTACTTCTCGGTCTTCTACGGTTAGGAATAGTACCCCTTGACCTATTGCAAGTGGGGTGTTGGTAATCAGACGATCTTCCTCTTTGAACTTAGCAAGTACTCGAGGAACTTGAAATCCTACCGTTCCGATACACATCAGCCATAGCGCAAGTGCAACTAAGCCAAATCTGCTACCCACTAAATTTTTCTTGGACAAGACACTCAATCCTAACATGAGGATCACTATTCCCGGAATCGCAAGGAGACCTAGGCCAGCGGCGGCGAGTCCAGTAGGGATTAATTCAGTGACCATTTCTAAGGGGAATACATCCGTGGTCCCGTAAACGATGGGATCTATAATCCCTAAGTAAAGCGTAAAGGCAACCAGGGGTGCACCTATTAGCACGATACCGAAAATGAAAATAATCAACCCAAAAAAGACGCGCAGTAGGGTAAGCAAGAATTTGCCCAAGGAACCTAAGGCAGAGCCTAGGGCTTCAATTACCTGTCCCAATACTCGGAATGGGGTCATGACGACCTTTTTAATGGTGGATTCAAAGGGTGTTTCAGGTGCAGGAGGCACTGGATTGATCGTTTCTTTGAGTGTGGAGTCGATGCTATCCAAGGTGATTTCTCCTCCCTTCATCTTGATGCGCTCCGTGATGGAACTTGCCACTGGGGTGATGATCCAAAGGATGAGGTAAATCACAATACCTGATCCTCCAGCAAAAGTGAGAAATACAAATGCGAGACGAGTATAAAGTTCTTTTACTCCAAAGTAGGCAGAAAGTCCACTGGCTACACCCCCAAGAACTTTATCGTCCGGGTTTCGAAATAGCTTTTTGATTTCTTTATCTTCTTCTTGAGTATGGGATACCGGAAGAATCACCCACAGGACAATGTAAGCAACTACCGCAATTGCCCCAAATCCAAAGTTGACCTGAACCCAACCGAAGGGATTGAAATCAAACAAATCAAAGTTGATGTTTCCAGTAAAAAGCAGGAGAATGGCAATCAATCGAATCCAAAGCACATCGATGGCAAAATAATGGGCAATGCCAGCACAAACCCCACCCAAGATCTTTTTGGATTCCAGTCGCATCAGTTTTTTGTACCCGCCAGTGGCTGAACTCGGAGGAGTCACATACTTGTAGAAGTCATCTGCTGCAGGAGCCTCTTCTTCAGCTTCCTGCTTTTCTTCCAAGGCGCTGAAATCCGCAATGGTTCCCATTTTTTCAATCAGTCGAGCCACATTTTCTGCAGTGATCACCTGATTGTTGTTTTTCAAGTAGGAAAGAAAAATTTCTGCAATACGATTTTCGATGTCGGAAATGATCTCTTTGCTGTCGGAGTACCCAGAAAAATGCGTATTGATGCTTTCTAGGTAGTTTTTGAGGGTGTCGTATCCATCTTCTTCGATATGGAATAAAATACCGCTGATGTTGATGCTAAGTGTCTTTTTCATGAGTTATTCGAAGTAGAAGGGGATTTCTTTTTAGTGATTTGAGTGATGGATTGAACCAATCCTTTCCAAGTGGTAGCGAGGCTTTTCAAGGCAACTTGGCCTTCCTCCGTGATGGAATAATATTTTCTGGGTGGACCGGCATCGGATTCTACCCAGCGGTAGCTGACGAGTTCCGCAGATTTGAGCCGGTTGAGCAGGGGATACAGGGTGCCTTCTACCACGATCATCTGAGCTTGCGTCAGCTCATCGATTAGGTCAGAGGTGTAAACTTCCCCCCTCGAGATAATGTGCAGTACGCAGTACTCTAGGAGTCCTTTGCGCATTTGTACTTCGGTGTTGGTTAGATTCATAAGGGTAGTAAATGGGTCCCGCTCAGGCAGGAAGTTGGTTGCTCGTTACCAACTAAAAGAAAAAGTAGTACCAAATTTTTACTAGGGTACCTTGTATAACCTAATTCTAGGTGATCTATCCCCTATTTTTTTCCTAAAATATTCCTAAACAATTGATTTTTAGGTGTTTTTAACGTAACTTATACTAATGATTCCGCCTCAATTTTTATTTCAATTTATTTTTTTGGTGTTAAAGACCTCGCGATGTTGTTCACCTTTAGCACAACAAAGTGACCGAAAATGTACATTTTTTGAATTCAATACCTTGGCATTCTGACCTGCTAGAATGCAGTTCCAGTAGCTTTAGTTATCCGCATCGCTTTAATTTTTTCAGTGTGTTCTTCCCATTTTTTTCACGGAGCTCCTCTCCGCTAACGCAACTTACAGATGAGATTTTATTCCATTTTTCTACTTTTTAGCCTTGGGCTGTGCCTTACAACCTTCGCACAAGACTCGCCTTGGTTTCGGTATGACCTGACCTACTACAAAATTCAAACGGCTGTTACCGGGATCTACCGCATTCCAGCCAGCAGTTTGGCTGTTTTGGGTATTCCCTTCAAAAAATTAGATCCCCGCTACTTGAGGCTATACCATCGCGGCAAAGAGGTAGCTGTTTGGGTAGCTGGAGAGGAGGATGGCCGATTGGATGCCCAGGATTACCTCGACTTTTTAGGGGTAAAAAACGACGGGACCTTAGACCAGAAGCTGTATCGCGAAGGGCTAGCTCAACCAAATCCCTACACGAATACCTATTCGGATACCACTGCTTTTTTCCTGGCCTACACCCCAGCCGAGCGAGGCAAGCGGATGGAGTTGCGGGCGCTGCCTGCGGCAACTCTTCCACCTGCAACTTCTTTTCGAAGGGAAGAGGTACAAGTCTTTTCAGACACCTATTCCTTGGGCAAACCCCAGCGCTGGGGCCTCCGAAGTTCAGCATTTGAGGAGGGGGAGGGTTGGATGGGTCCGGTAATCCTTCCGAATATTCAATTGGAATTTCAACTGAGTTCCTATTCCATCACCGGAGGGCTTACCTTAGAACTCGGTTGGGTCGGCTCCTCCGACCAGATCCATGCTCCACAACTTTGGCTGGGCACGGCAGCTAAAGTTCACCGAATGCTTCCTAGCTCCAGGTTTTCTAGATTTGAATCGTTTCGACAGCATATTCCACTAACGAATGTAGATATCCTGGAAGGGAAAATTCAGCTCCACCTCGCTCCAAAAGTGGAGGCGAAAGGGGATTATTTTTCACTGGCCTTCGCCAAACTGAGTTACCAGCTCCCTCTAGGATCCGCTAAAAATTACGGTAGCCCCATTTTCTTTCCTGCTAGCCCATTGCAAGCAAAAATTGGAGTAGTGTCAGCACCTTTCATTGCCTACGAAGGAGAGGATCCGTACCTTCTCCAAAAAGTAGCACTCCTGCAGCAGGGGGACTCCCTGAATTTCCAGGCGGGAATCCCAGAGCAGGAAAGTAAGGTCTGGCTGCTCCCCGAAGAGCAAGTGGTTCTGGTGAAAAAGCTACAACCAATTCGCTTTCGGGATTACCGAACCTTAACGGCAAACTACCTCTTGGTAGGGCACCGGCAATTGGAGCAGCCTTCGCTGCAGCATGCCAACCCGCTTCAGTCCTATGCAAGCTATCGAGCCTCTACAGCTGGAGGCAGCTACCATACCCTGGTGCTGCGAATGGAGGAATTGTACGATCAATTTGCCTTTGGGGAACGGACTCCTTGGGCATTGCATGCATTTTTAAAGTTCTATTGGCCGATCCATCGTCCTCAGTACTTGCTCTTGGCTGGAAGATCCATAGCCCCTTTTGCGCAAGCATGGGTAGAAAATGCCTCGGTCTTCTACCGAAACGCTCCCCAATTCTTTGAATTTCAAGACCTGGTTCCGGCTGCGGGTTTCCCTGCCTCTGATTCTTACTTTGTGAAGGGGCTGGAGCCAGAGGAACCTGAATTAGCTGCAATGGCGGTTGGGCGCATTCCTTCCAAGAGCTCCCAGGATCTTTCCAATTACCTAGACAAAGTGATTGATCAAGAGAGTTCGGGGAAAGCTGGGCCTCAACGAATCCTACACCTCGTAGGGGGAATCAATCCTGCGGAGCTGGTCCGACACAGCAGTTATCTGGCAGGCTTTGCAGCACTAGCAAAAAGCAGATTGCCTGAAGTGGAGGTAACTACCTATACCAAAGAGACTGCAAGCGAAGTCCAGCGGATTGATTTGAGCAAGGACCTCAACGCGGGTGTTTCGCTGATCACCTACTTTGGGCATGGCTCTTTGTCCTCCAACGAACTGGATTTTGGATATGTCTCCGATTCCAACTTTGGCTATGCCAATGCAAGAAAGTACCCACTGCTATTGATCAATGGTTGTGAATATGCGAATGCCTTTGGTCCAAGCTACAGTCAAGGTGAGGATTGGCTGCTGACACCGCAGAAAGGAGCCATTGGGGTACTTTCAACCTCTTCCTTGGGGGTGGATCTTTTGCTCAAGCGCTACACTGAAATCTGGTACAAGCAGCTGTTTGCAGTTGAGTCAGCTGCGAAGCCACTCAGCCTTGGAGATGTGATGCTTCGAACTGAGCGGGAGTTTTTGCTTCGCTACGGTCCGAGTCTGGAACATCAAGCGCAACTGTCTCAGTTCCTGCTTTTGGGTGATCCAGCGGTACGGATTTTTCGCACTACGCAGCGGTAATCCAATTTAGTTGGGTTTGGGGATTTTGGGGTGGATGACTTTTGCAGCTCTGCTTTTCGTTTGCCGGCGTTTACCGAATTTCTTGTCCAAAAGTCAGGAGGTTGTGGTCTGGATCCAGGAGTGAAAATTCCCTCATGCCCCAAGGTTTGGTTTCCAAGGGTCCATTGGGATGGATCGCCACTTTCCGCTCCAAAAAGTACTGGTAAAGCTTGTCAATTTCTGCTGTTCTCAGGTAGACCTGTCCGTAGTTTTGAAGAGCGTCCAATCCTGGAAAAAGAAAAAAATGGAGTTCAATCGCATCCTTTTTCACCATCAGGTAATCGGGGTAATCATGGGTTCCCAGCAGTTCAAATCCCAACTGCTCCAGGTAGTAGGCCTTGGTGATGGCTTTGTTGCGCATGGGCAACTTGGGGACGATGCTTTGAATCATGATTTGGTTTTTTTCTTGTTCCAAAAATGCCAAATTCCCCAGATGCTTCCAACAAGTAGCAGTCCAAGGATCAGCCAATCCTGAGGGTCTTTCATAGAGGCTTGTGCATCCAAAAAAGACTGGGCTGCCATCCCTGAAGCAAATGCTAGGATGGTTCTTGGGAGCATGCCTGGGAGTCCAAAGCGAATGATTTTTGAAAGGGGAATTCCCAAAGAGGCAAACAGAAAATTGGAAATCGCAAAGGGAATGATTGGGCTGATTCGTACAAAAAACACCAATCCTGCTGGCTGCTCGATTCGTTTTTCGATTTCCTCCTGCAAATTCGGATGGCGTGCATACAAGATTGTTCGGAAGTCTGCATTGAGCCATTTTCCCAGCGAATACCCCAAGACATTGGCGAGGAGGTAGGCAATCACGAGGTGAGGGAACACGGTCCATCCCCAAAAGAAGCCTGAGGCGAGCGCAGTAAAGGTGGTGGGGAGGAAGGCTAGCCCAACTAGGAGGGTGAGGCCCAGGGTCAGGAGAACTTGTTCTCCAACTCCCGCCACTGCAATCCGCTCCAGTTCCTGGTACCGTGTGCTGAGAAACAGCGAACCCAGGAGGGGAACAAAGCTCACCCAAATCCAGCCTAGTGTGGTGCCAGGATGGCTTCGGAAGTAGCTGCCCAAGTCCTTGAAAATGCTGTCCTTTTTTATCATCTTTGACTCGCTTTTGAAGTAAAAGCCAGCAAGTTTAGCACCTAGTATTGGAATTGTGCGCATTTATCCAAAATAGGTTTTGAATTCTATGTAAACCCAACCTCCTAAATTCACTTTAGATGAAATTTGGTACCAAAGCCATCCACGCGGGCGTAGCTCCGGATCCTTCCACAGGAGCCATCATGACTCCTATTTTTCAAACCTCCACGTACGTTCAAAAATCCCCTGGAGATCACCTTGGCTACGAGTATAGCCGTACGCACAATCCTACCCGAACGGCTTTGCAGCAAAGTTTGGCCGCTTTAGAAAACGGAAAGCATGGCATTTGCTTCTCCTCAGGTTTGGGTGCCATCGATTCAGTAGTTAAGCTATTTAACCCTGGGGATGAGATTATCTCCACCAATGACTTGTATGGTGGCACCTACCGCCTATTTACCAAGGTGTTTGAGCGTTACGGCATCAAATTCCATTTTGTGTCCATGGCAGATCCAGAGGCACTTTCTTCGCTAGTCAACGAGCGAACCAAGATGGTTTGGGTGGAGACACCTACCAACCCGATGATGAACATCATCGACCTCAAGGCCATGGCTCGCTTTTCAAAAAAGCATGGTCTGCTGTTGGCGGTGGACAATACCTTCGCCTCGCCTTACCTACAGAATCCGCTAGATCTGGGTGCTGACATTGTGATGCACTCCGTGACCAAGTACTTGGGCGGCCACTCGGATGTGGTGATGGGAGCTTTGATCGTGAATGACGATGAGCTAGCTGCGCGCCTAGTCTTCTTGCAAAATGCCTGTGGAGCCACTCCAGGTCCTCAGGATTGTTTCTTGGTGCTGCGGGGTATCAAGACCCTCCATCTCCGTATGGAGCGTCACTGCCAAAATGGAAAAGTGATTGCTGAGTATTTGAAAACGCATCCCAAGGTAGCCAAGGTGTACTGGCCTGGCTTTGAAGATCATCCCAACCACCAAGTAGCCAAGGATCAAATGCGTGATTTTGGAGGGATGATTTCCTTTACTTTGGTGGGCAATAAGTTATCGGATGCGAAAGTAGTGATGGAAAATTTCCACCTTTTTGCCTTGGCAGAATCCCTTGGAGGTGTAGAATCTCTTTGTGGTCATCCTGCGACCATGACGCATGCGTCTATTCCGAAGGAAGAGCGTGAAAAAGTTGGCTTGGTAGACTCCCTAATCCGACTCAGTGTAGGTGTGGAGGATGTAGAAGACCTCAAAAAAGACCTGGCGGATGCTTTGTCTAAAATTTAGATGTTGACTGTTAGCCGTTGACTAACCTTGATTCACGCTCATTTTGAACTACTGTGATCCCCGCTGTTAGATTATAGCGGGGATTTTTTTTTCTCTCGACTTAGCCTCCGACTTTCCGGAGTAAGCTCAGCGCTTGTTTTTCTAGGGTAGTTGCCAAGACCTTCTTTTCATCTTTCAGTTCCTTCACCCAGTCCAGGTATTTTTTAGACACGGCTTCTTGTTGCCCGATAAAGTGGGTCAAACTCTGCAAGTTCAGGTGATTGGCATACCAAGGCTTCAGGCCATTTTTTAGTTGCTCGAGTTCCTCGTGAACTTGTGGTAGGTAGATGGGATTCAGGCCGAGGTGAACCAGCAGATTTTCCAAAATGATCACCTTTCGGAGCCCCTCAAAAAGATCTCGGAAGCCTTGCGTGGAAATGGGAGAACTTACTTCTTTCCCTAAGTAGCTGAGTTCCTCCTGCACCAACTGGTGGATGGAGGTAGTGAGGACCAAGGGCTTGATGGCTTTGCTGGCCTCATGTGCCTTTTCGAGGTATTCCTCCCACATTTTCAAGGAGCTTCCCACCATGAGGTCAAAGGCTTCTTTTTGCATTCCCCTCTTCTGCTCGTTCAAATAGGTTTTGAAGCTGTCAAAAGCGAGGGAAAGGTTTTTTTCACGCTGCTTGAGTCCTGATTCCACCAATTTGAGGTGGTGGATTTTTTTTAAGGACTTTTTTAGGGTCTTCAGCGGAAAAAATAAGGAGTAGCCCAGGTGTTTTTGTTCGAAATGAATTTTCTCCAATAGCTCGGAATAGAGTTCTAAAAATTCCAATTGTTCCAAAAGGGCAATGGCCTTTGCAGACTTGATTTCCTTTCCAAGTTCTAGAAAAAGGGCTTTTGCCTGTTGGTGTTGGTGTGAAAAGAGCTGAAATACAGGGGATTTCATTCTGAGCGGTTCTTAGGAAATTTTCACCAAGGTGGCACCGTAGCCCCACTGGTCTTTCTGTGTGTCTTGAAAGTAGGAAATATTTCTAAGTTGGCTCAATCGCTTGTGAATTTCTTTTCGAAGAACCCCATTTCCAATGCCATGAATGAAGGTGATCTGGTCCATCCCTGCGGCGATGGCTTGGTTTAGATTTTTCTCAAAAACTTCCAATTGAATCCGCAGCATCTCGGAGTTGCTCAGACTGTCCGGCTTGGGATGGAGGGCTTCGATATGCAGGTCAATGGAGGCGGAAGGCGCCTGTACTCTTGTGACTTGGGGTGTAGGCGTGAGTTGATTCAGCTCGGCATTGAGCCCTCGAATGTCTAGTTCCTTGGTCGTGTTTTCCAAGCTAAACAGGTAGGCATTCTTGCCAATTAGCGGTGACTTGCTGAGGTGCTTAAAGAACTGAGTGGGCTTCATTTTTAGTTGCCGCTCAAAGGCTGGGATAGCACGATTCAACTTGGCCTGAATGGGGATAAAGCGCAGCAGAAAAGCGGGCCATTCGTCCAGTTCCTTGAGGATGCGGTCGTCAATTTTTTTGGCCTCCCCGGCACCAAGCGCTCCTGCAAAAAGGGTTCGGTGGTTGGTTCCATACACTTCGGAAGCATGGGATAAGTAGGGTTGCACGCTGTCGTTGATCAGGTAGAGGCTTAGGCTTTGGTCGTTGATCGGGACAAATGCAAGGTACAAACCTTGGTCCTTGGCTGCAGAAATGGGCAGTGGCGTGTCAACGTGAGCAACGTGAGCAGGGGTACTGCCGCTGTCGCCAAAGTAATTTTTCTCGGCTTCTGCCACGAGCACTACCTCGGATTTGAGTACAGGGATGACGAAACCGTCCTCGATTTCTACTTCGATCCGTCCTCCTGCTGATACTTTGCGAATGATGCCCTCTTCTTTGCCGTGCAGGACGCGTACTCGATCTCCTATATTCATGTCAATGCTTTTTTGTAGGTTTCTATGGCTCTGTTGCGGGCAAATTTATGCTCCACAATTGGCTGCGGGTAACTCGAAGTCCCCAATTCAGGCACCCATTTTTTGATGTAACGCAGGTCTTTGTCAAACTTCTCGGTTTGGGATTCAGGGTTGAATACCCGAAAGTAGGGTTGCGCATCTGTACCCGTGCCTGCCGCCCATTGCCATCCGCCGTTGTTGGAGGAGAGCTCAAAGTCGAGTAGTTTTTTGGCAAAATAAGCCTCTCCCCAGCGCCAGTCGATAAGGAGGTGCTTGGTGAGAAAGGAGGCTACAATCATGCGTACGCGGTTGTGCATAAATCCCGTCGCATTCAGTTCTCGCATCCCTGCATCCACAATGGGGTAGCCGGTTCGGCCTTCACACCAGGCTTGAAAATCTTCCTCATTCGTGCGCCACGGGATGCGGTCGTATTGGGGTTTGAAAGCACGATCAACCACCTGTGGGGCATTCCCCAAGATCATCATGTAAAACTCGCGCCAGATCAATTCATTCAAGTAGGTGGCGTTGAGTGAAGCGGCTTTCAGGGCAAGGCTACGGATGGAAAGGGTGCCAAATCGGAGGTGAATCCCCAATCGGCTTGTGCCACGCACTGCGGGAAAGTTGCGCTGCGCCTCGTATTCCTTGAGGATGGCATCCTCAACTTGGGTACTTGGAATTTCAAGGGTGGAGGCTTCAAAACCCATTTCCGATAAAGTTATAAATGGAAGCGAACTGCAGGTAAATAGGTTTTTCCAGTTGGCCTCCGGTAGGGGCTGCACTCGGGTTTGTCGAAATTTTTCAAGCCAATTCCGACTGAAGGGGGTAAAGACCTTGTAGAATTCTCCGGAGCCATTTAAAATTTCCCCTGGCTCAAAGATTACTTGATCCTTAAAAGTCAGAAAGGGGATGTTCTTCTTGGCGAGCAAAGCTTCTACTTGAGTATCTCTAGATTGGGCATAGGGTTCGTAATCCCGGTTGGTGTAGACTGTTTGAACCTCAAACTCCTGTACCAGCTCCTGAAAGATTTGTTCTGGATGGCCATACTTGACCAGCATGGAACTCCCTTGTTTTTCAAAAAATGCTTTCAGGCTGGCGATCTGATTGTAAATAAAAGTAACCCGGGCATCAGTTTTGTCCTCCAATGCATCTAGGATGTGGCGGTCAAAAATAAAGAGCGGCAGCACTTGCTCTTCTTGTTGCAAGGCGTAAAAAAGTGCCGTTTGGTCTTCTATTCTTAGGTCGCGGCGAAACCAGCACAGGCTAATTTTTTTCATGAGCGTTCTTTTGGTAGAGAATACCGAGGAGCAGGAAATTGTTTAAAAATTTGTTACAAATGGCAGTCAGCGGTCCACGGTCAATTGTGTGTATGTACAGGGTACATTTATCCCTTCTTGATTCTTCATTCGGAGTTCAGCATTCAACATTGCCTAAAATCCCGTATTTCGTACTTCGTATTTCAGATTGACCGATCAATTCTCCTTGGGAGGAATTTTTTCATTTTTCACAGGCGGAATGTAATCGTCCTGCAGGGGTAGGTTTTCGAGCTTGATTGGTTTCCAATTTTCCTTTGCGCCGTAATCTTCCCTTAAAAAATCATCTGAATCTTGAAGTTTGAGGCGTTCGGCCTTTCTGCGGGCCAACTTTTTGAAGAGCTCACTAAAGGAATTAAAGGAAACGTTTTGGGAGACCGAAGCACCGTAAGAAAGTACGTTTTGGGAGAGTGAAAGCGAGGTAAATGCATTGAAATTATTGCGGTTGAAGATACGAAGGCGGTAGACGCCGTCTTCTGTGATCATGTATTCTGCCTGCCAATCGCCGATAATGGAGGCAGCACTTGCAGCTCCATTGTTGCCTGTAAATCCACCGTCTCGAGATACGCGGAGGCGACCATCGAGGAAGGTTCGTGCTACGCTGATTTGGAAATTTTCTAGCGCATTTTGATCTAATGTAGCCAGGTCAATGGAAACCTCTAAGTTTTTGTCAAGCTGTCCCATAAATCGGTTGATTTGGGAAGACAGGAGGTTGCCCAAGCTAGAAGAGAGGGTTGGCCCACCCGAAAATTGTCCTTCAGGGGATAAGGTTTGAGCCACAATGACGGAGAAAACCTGCCGGTTCATTTCTTGTTCATCTGCTGCCACTCTATTTTGGAAGGCAGAAATGGTGGTTTGTATATCTCCACTAGAAGGGAAAGCAGCGAAGTCAAAGCCAAATTTGAAGGTTGGTGAAAGGAGTTCCCCTTGGAGGTCCATCAGTACTTTGACGGGGAATCGTCTTCGCATTTGGCTATTTTCCTGTTCGGTACTATTCGCATTGAGTAGGGGCTGCAGCGATACATTTTCCTCGTAAGAAGCCTTCAGATTCATGATGCCGGTGTATGGATCCCCGAACCAGGTGATTCTCCCTCCAGGCTGTACGATAAATTGTTTTTTGACCACATTGTAAAGGGAGAAATTGTACTTCCCTTCTACGATATCATAGTTGCCAGCAAGTGAAAAATTACCTTGGGTATCTACCTTCATGTTGAGGTTTCCTCTCCCTCTTCCTTGGATGCTTTCTTCCGTTCTAGGGTCGATGATGATCTCCGTAAATGCATCTGGCGTAATATCAAGGATGAAATTCATCCGGATATTTTCAATTTCCAGTCGCTTGACTTCTTCTGCCAAAGCCTTAATTCTAACAGTGTCTTGGACATTGATCACTTGGATAAAGTCCTCTTGAAATTGTTCTTTGGAGCTGGTCAGGGGTATTGAAATTCGGGTGTTGGGCTTAGAGGTTACTCGTGCGGTCACATCAAGGTTGCTCATACTCCCTTTGATGGCGAGGGTGCCTGTGGCATAGGCAGTTCCATAGAAAAGCTCATTGTCCTTGGCGCTGGTATTCAAGACCTGAAAGTTGGTCAGCTGGGAATTGATGTCTAAGAAAATAGAAGAAAATCCTTGGTGATTGATGCCTCCAGTGAAGGTGGCGCGGTTGCCATTGAGGTCCCGGAACGCGAGGTCTTGAAAACTAATTTGTGTAGGTTGGAATATGACGCTACCGTCCAACTTGTAGGAGGTATTCATGTAGTTGATGCGCAACTTGCCTTGTTCCACGCGGGCACTTCCTAGCAACTCAGGGCTATCTAAATTGCCTTGAAGTTGTAGGTTTCCAGTTAAAGTCCCTCCCAAATTGGAAATGTAGTTGGACAGAAAAGGTTCGAAGATCACCAGGTTGGCTTCGGTGAGTTTCGCGTCGAATTCCAAATTTCGAGCGTCTAGATTTACTGTGCCATCTATGTCAATTTTCTTTTGTCCGTTGAAGTAGTTTTCTAGATTGAGGCGCAAGTCATTGGCTTCCATGGCTGCGGAGAGATCGATTTCTCCAATTGGGAAATCATTTATTCCTAGGCCTTCGACATGAAGGGAGCCAGCTAGGGTGGGTTGATCTTGAAGCGAAGCTACTTGAAATCTGCCATCGGCAGTACCTTCTACATCCAAGGCGCTGAAGGTATTGAGCAGGTCTAGCGAAACGTCTTTGATCTCGAGTTCAAGGGTTTCTTCTGGATTGGGGCTGATTTTTCCTTGCAAACCAAGGGACTGCCCTTCGTTTGAAACGCGCAGGTTATGGAAGGCTATGGCTCCATCTTGTAAGCTTACGAGGTTGTTTGGGTCAAATTGCCAGTCCCGATTCAATACACGAAGGAGGGAGGGTTTAAATTTCAAGAAGGTACCCTTAGTTGTAAATTGCGTTTCCGCTTCAATTCGTGCCTTACTTTGTGTAGAGTCCTGGTCCAGGCTCAACAAGAGGTCTAGATTGGTTTGGTCCCAAATTGCCTCTACACCGAGGTTGGTAAATCCAATGGTTTCTCCTATTTCTTGCTTTTTGGAATACACATAGAAGGATGCCAAAATATCGTTGCTGTTGATGATTTTGGAGGTGTTGAAGTCAATGTTAGTGTCAAAAGCGGTATTGCCATTGTAGGTGATCGTATCCAAGGAAGTAAAAAAATTGAAGACCGTATTTTCTGTGGTTTGGTAAAAGGCGCCTTCCAAAATGGTGTTTTTGGAGATGCTGAGTTCCGGTTCAAACAGGTGAATCAAAGGGTTGATGTCCCGCATGCGGATATTCAAATCCAAATTGTAATCCTTGGAAAAATTAACTTTTAGGTCGGCCAAGGGTGGAGTTTCGTTGAGTAGGATGGAAAGGTATTGATTGCCTAATACTTGAAGATCTTTACTTATTTGCTCCAGCTCGTATTGCCCCGATGCAGACATCGTCAAATAGTCGGAGTTTAAGGATAGCGTTCGAGTGTCACCCGTAAAAACAGACTGAAGTAAAAAATCTCCAGCATCGAGGGAGCGATCCTTGTAGCTCACTTTTAGATCACGTACTCTAGCGATTCCTTGAACATCATCTAGCGTAATTCCTTGGGTATCCATCTCCAACTTTCCGCTAAGCGATAGTGGGGTATTGGCCAGGTTGAGCTGATCTAAAAACGCAGTTTCTAGATCCACCACAAGATTCACGGAATCAATGCCCTTGTTCAGGTTGAGAGATCCTTTGATTTTTGATTTGAGGTTCGGATCGTCGATGGATAGATTGCCTCGAAAGAGGTTGAGTCCATAGATTGCATCTGTTTGAATTCCCGTGTAGCGGTAGTTGTTGATGCCAATTTCGCTGATACTTGCATTGAGGTCCACAAGCGCGGTTTCCAAGGATTTGCCTTTGGCTTGGATGGTGCCTTCAAGGGAAACCTTTTGAAATAGTTCGAGATTTCCGAGGAGCACTCCCAAGTCCAAATTTTCAACACGCAAGCGGGAGGTGATGGTGGACTGTTCGTTTTTGCTTTCGTAATCTATCCGCCCATTTAGGCTACCAATGTTGGTTTTGAAGGAGCCATTCGTAGTGAAGCGATGCAGCATGCCAGTGAGGTCCGCGTCAAAACGGATGGTATTGAACTTGTTCAATTCCTTTTGAGCCTCTGGATTGAGGTAAGGGCTCAAGTCATTGGCGGAAATAACCGAGTTTTTTAGATCTAGCCGTAGAAAAGTGCTGTCCAGTTGGGGTAGGCCATCGATTTGAAAAGATCCAAAAAGGGCAGTTTTCTTTCCCATACGAACCAAAAACTGATCAGTGGTGAGGTCGGAAATTGTCCCGGTAAGCGTACCACTCAAATTCACAGCATCTTCGATGGCAGGTAGGGAAGGGGCAAATCGACGGATATCGGAGAGATCAAGTACGGTTTCTTCAAAAGTGAGCGTGAGTTGTACTTGATTTAAAAAATCACCGTAACCTGCAGGACCCTTTGGTTCGAGTTTCAGGTAGTTTTTGATTTGACTTTTTTCCGTTCGGAGGTTTAAATCCTTCAACTCCAAGGCCTCGGGGCTGTAGTGGATTCGAGTTTCAAATTGGTTTATTTGGAGACCTGTGTAGCGCTCTTTTACAGTTAAATCACCTATCTCAATCTCCAAATTGGGACCGTCCAAGCGAAAGTCAGCAGCATTGGCGGATAGCTCGGTCCATTCCATTCGGGTGTAATCCCAGCCTTCTGTGATGGGAGCAGCTTGCAGGTCGGTGTAGGCAAATGTCGATTGACGAAGCTCCATGGAATTGATAAAAAATCGAGTAGTAGGAGCTTCGGTGGATGTGCTGCCGAATGCTTCTCCGAGGGCGGAGATCCATCGGTTGATGTTTAAGGTAGAATCTCCCGCGTGGTTGATCAGGTGAATGCGCGCTTTTTCTATCCGTATTAGGTCTAACTGGGGATCTCCAGGGGGGAGCAGGGAAAGAATGGAGAAGTCGGCGTAAAGCTGTTCCGCTCCAATCATCAGGCTGTCCTGCTGATCAAAGACCTGCACCTTTTCCAAGGTAACCGCATCCCACCAGCTCAATTGGATGGTTCCTATTTCGGTACGGAAGTTTGTTTTTTCACTTAGGGTTCGCGTGACTTTGTCGACAAGCCAATTTTGAACGAAGGGAGTTTGTAGGAAGAGGCCGAGCGCGATCAGTAGGAGTAGAATGGAAAAAACAGACCAACTCACTACTCGGAAAGCTTTGTGTAAAAAATCCGTAACTTTGGCCTTATTTTCCAATGGGTACAACCGATATTTCTATACTTGCTATTGAGTCCTCGTGTGACGAGACCTCTGCTTCCATTATAGTTAATGGCAAAGTACTCAATAATATTGTGGCTACACAATCGGTACACGAAAAATATGGGGGTGTAGTTCCAGAATTGGCATCTCGAGC
>JBILBQ010000037.1:0-22756 GCA_044353615.1 Algoriphagus sp.
GAAGTGGTTGGAGATGTCGGAACCGGACTCGGTGTGATTTCAGGTTTTACCAATAGTAATAATATAGGTACAGTATATCCTGCAGGTTCTGTAGCCAATACGTCCAGCAGTACATCGTACAGCATATATCAAAATGGGGTAGAAGTTCTTAATTCATCAAGAACTACCAATGTTTTGAATGACCTAGTTTCTCTTCAGTCAATCGTTTCGATCACTACTGCAAATACACCGATTGAAATCTATTGGAAAGTAAATTCAGGAAATGTAAAAATAGGTACTCGGAATTTATCATTAATTCGCTTGGGAAATTAACCAAGTGGATTAGTCAAAAAGTTAAATGTGATTATCCGCGATCTTACCAGACGTTCAGAATACAGGTTAATTACTGCTGATAATCGTCAAAAGGCGACAGTCCATGGACCTCGGCTCACTTTCTTAATTCTCAAATCGTGGTCGCTTTGGTTACTGATACGAAAGCGGATAATCACCTAACTAAACTTGTTGGCTTACCCATCCAAATTGAAAAACTCCGGTTAAAATGGCAGTCCACTGCTTCATTTTCTACTCAAGATTAAAAAAAATCTCATGAAAATACCCTTTCAAAAATCTAGTTTTACCCTAGTACTAATAGCTGGTTTTCTTTCCAATATTGAAGCACAAACCCTTCAAAATGATGTGATTAGCGCCATTGGTAGTAGTCATCAACTCACCGAGTCTAACCTGACTATTCATCAGTCTATCGGTCAAAGTACCGCAATCGGATCATTCACTAACTCTCCCTCAATCCTGATGCAGGGATTTTTGAGAGGAGTACAACCCACGACCAAAGAACCTGAGGGCGCTTTTGATGTAATTCCCTATCCCAACTCTTTTTCACAATCGATTTCTTTCAGATTCGTTCAAAAGCAGGTTGAAGAAACACGCTTCACCATTTACGACATCAGGGGAAAAAAGGTATTCGATCAACTTTGTACCCCGATTGACGGTGAAGTGCTCCTAAACCTAGACAATCTTACTTCTGGACTCTACCTAACCTTCGTCCAATTTGGAAATAAGTGGATTGAAAAAAGAATTATAAAAATAGATTAACCTTCCCTTGTACTATCCTTTAGTGAAATGGTTATTAAATTCATCAAATCTCAAGAATTTGAATACGCAACGTGCTTTTTGAAATTTAAAATTAAAGAGTGAATAGAACGCTCGAGTTCCTATCCATAAGTTTCAGAACAATCAATTCATCAACGTCAAAAAAAACTAAAACTTCTCCTCCACACCGAGTCCAAATAGCGCGAAATCGTACTTCACCGGATCTAGCGGATCGAAGGACCGAAGCACTTGGGTGAGTTCTACTGCCGTCCCCCAGTCGGTTTGCTTGCGGGTAATCAATCCAAGCTTCCTTCCCACCCGATCTACATGCAAATCACAGGGGCAGATGAGTTGGGCAGGACTAATCTGCTTCCAAATTCCAAAATCCACTCCCTGCTCATCCTGACGAACCATCCAGCGCAGGTACATGTTGATGCGCTTGCATGCCGAACGTGTAGCCGGAGAGGAAATATGCTTTTTGGTTCGTCCAGGAGCATCCTCCAAACTGAAGAAAAATCGTTGAAACTGGATTAACATGGATTCCATGCTGTCAATAGCACCAGTTTGACCGATAAGAAAAGCCTTTTCCAAACTATCCTGATGCCGGTAAAACCAAGATAAAAAGTGAATAAAATACAGGGCGTCTACTTCATTGAAGGTTCGGTGTTTGAAGCCAATAACCGCTTTTAAATCCCCATCCGTATGATTGACCATAAAGTCATGGGGAGAATTATCCATGCACGCAAGGAGCTCATTGCATTTATTGAGGATGGTTTTCCGTTGACCCCAAGCGAGGATTGCTGCAAAAAAGCCAGAGATTTCAATGTCTTGCTTTTTAGTGAAGCGATGCGGAATGGAAATGGGATCTAACTCAATGAAATTTGGCCGATTGTACAGGACTACCTTTTCATCCAAAAAATCTTTGATGCTCTGGTTCATAGTTGTACGGCCCGCTCCCCTCCTTGGGTTCCATCAAACCATTTGAACACCAATTCATTCTCTTTTTCTTCGGCTAGGTGCCAGTCAAAACAACTGATTTGGGTTAGGGTGCGAATGCTATCCAATTCTGGATCATAGAGGCAAATATCAAAATCAGGAAGAGCCGTTGATTCTAAGGTATTCCATTTCTCCAAAATAAAACCCCGCCCAATCAGCCGTACTTTTTTTCCAAAAACATGTTCACTCAAAACTGTAGGGACGCCATCTTTTCGCCTTAGCCTTACTCCTACAGGACCAAAAAGGATTTGTTTTTCCACTTTTGTCTCCAGTAAATCATTGGAATTTGGGAGCGTCTCCCACGCTGTCTCTACCACTACCCCGCCTTTACTTTCCGGCTTTAATCGAGTCAATAGTTGGGACAACTTGGAAAACAAAAAGGTAAGCCCAATGAAAAGCAACCCAAAACTCGCCAGGATGGGATAGGAAAGCACAAAAATGCCGTTCCAAATAAATCGGAATACATGATGAAAGAACAGCTGGATTTTTGACATGCAAAATCAGTGGGGAAGCTTACTTGAAATGAAAAATGTAAAACACACCAACCCTTCGCTAAAAAGAAGGATGGAAATCAAAATTTAATACAAGACCTCAACAGGAAATCGTGCATTCACTCCTTTTAATTGTTCGAATGCCGCTTTTGAAAGTTTGATCAACACTTTTGAGTTGTCCCCAGTCTCAGGCAAAACTCCTACCACTCGAGCAAAGATGGTCAGATCATTTTCCTCATTTTTAATTCGAATCACACTACCAATAGGCGCATTACGGTGTAGTACCAGGTACTTTTTATTTGCTTCAGTACCAGGAATAACTTCAGCCAAACCAGTCTCTTTTGTATTGGTAAATCCTCCAGAAGTATTTGGTACTGATGTCTCCTGCTTCGGCTCAGCAGTAGGAGCAGTTGCCTCATTTTTTACTTCTGCAATCACATCCCCTGATGTAGTAGGTGTAACAATAGGTGTAGTAGTTGTAATTGTAGTAGAAGAAGAAGTAGTAGCAGGAGGAGGACCACTAGCAGTGTTTCGACCGACATGTATCGATTGACCTACTTTTATATTGTTGGAAGTCAAACTGTTCCATTGAATCAATTCTTCTATGGAGGATCCATACATCTTGGCAAGCGAAAATAAAGATTCACCAGACTTGACAGTATGAGTAACCCAATCCCCCGAAGCTTTTGTTGTGGGCGTTGAGGCCTTTGTGGAAACAAAGACTACCTCCTTAGTTCCGTTGGTATCCTCGGCTTTTTTATCCGCAACTTTGGGTTCCTCTTTTTTATCAGCTGTATTGGCTGCCAAGGGTTCTGCTTGTGGCTGAGTATCGCTTTGTTTCACAGCAACAGCTTTCTTGGTAATGATTTTCAAGGACTTTCCTATTGAAAGTTTATCACTAGACAACGAATTCCAAGACTTCAGCTCGGCTATTGTGACCTTGTATTTTTTTGCAATGGTAGATAAGGACTCGCCGCTTTTTACTTTGTGCGTGATTTTAACTTTTTGGATGGTGACCGCTGGTGCTGATTTGGATGGATTAGGTACGGGCGATTCTACAGCTGGACTTGCGGTCGATTTATCGTTTTTCGCTGGAGTTGTTGATGCAGATGATGGATTAGCAACTGATGTCGAGGAACCTGGATCAGCAGCCTTTTCAGGAGTTGTATTTCGAGCGGGAGCGGCGGGTACCGTAACCGGTGTGGCGGTAGTAGGGGAACTTGGTTCTGCGGAACCCGAACTGCTATTTATGGGACGATAGGGAACAAGTAGCATTTGCCCTTCCTTCATTCCCTGTTTCAAAATTTCATTGGCCTGTTGAATCTCGGACATTTGAACCTTATATCTCCTTGATATGGAAAACAAGGTTTCCTGATTTACAACCTTATGGATGATATAAGTCCTGCCTTCTATTTTCTGAATACCAATAGAATCCAATGATTCCGTGGTTACTGCAAAGGCAGCAGACTGGAAGCAGAGGAATAAAAACACGGAACAGAAAAAGAGTTTGAATTTACCAGACATGGTTCGGGTCTAACTAAAGGGTCTGAAATGAGTCGACTAAGCAGTCCAACAAAATTAACCTTCATCCCTCATTATTCAAGTTGAAAACGGTAATTTTTCTTAATTTAGAGCATTACTTTTAACAAAGAATTAATTTCAATTTAGGTTCTACTCCAAGTGCACCCATAGCTTTCAACAGGGAAAAGATCTTTACATGACTCGATTACTACTTATTCTTCTATTGACGATTTCAACTGGCGTATTGTCTGCCCAGCAAACTCAAAAAAAGGTATTCACCTTTGCGATTAATCAGGATATTGATCCAGGAATGAACCGTCGGGTAAAGTTGGCAATTGATCAGGCAGAAGCGCTAAAAGTAGATGTTATCCTGATCGAAATGGATACCTACGGCGGAGCAGTAACAGATGCAGATGAGATTCGAACTCGAATTTTAGAATCCAAGATCCCAGTTTATGTATTTATCAACAAGGACGCTGCCTCCGCAGGTGCATTAATATCCATTGCCTGCGATAGCATCTACATGGCTCCAGGCGCAAGTATCGGTGCGGCTACAGTGGTCAATGGAACCGATGGCGCTGCCGCACCAGACAAATACCAATCCTACATGCGATCCATGATGCGCAGCACTGCTGAGGCTACTGGACGCAACCCACAAATTGCAGAAGCGATGGTCGATGAAAAATTGGTCGTGCCTGGAATTTCCGATTCGAGCTCGGTCATTACTTTTTCAGTGACCGAAGCGATTCAAAATGGCTTTTGTGAAGGAGAATATGCCTCTGTAAAGGAGATTTTGGCAGCTCAGGGCCTGCAGTCTGCTGAAATCATTGCTTATGAAGAGAAAACAGTAGACACCATTATATCCTTCTTTTTAAGTCCCGCAGTAAGCGGTATTCTGATCCTTTTGATCATTGGAGGAATCTATTTTGAATTGCAAACTCCTGGTGTGGGTTTCCCCCTAGCAGTTACGCTGACTGCTGCCCTTCTGTATTTTATCCCCTATTACTTAAATGGGCTGGCAGAAAACTGGGAGATCTTGGCTTTTGTGATCGGCATCATCCTGCTTGTCGTCGAATTTTTTATTATTCCTGGTTTTGGCGTGTTTGGCGTCGCGGGCATTGTGTTGACTCTGGGTGGACTTGTGCTAGGCATGCTTCCAAACCAGGCTTTTGATTTTGAATTGGTGCCCTCGTCTCAACTATTTGGAGCATTGCTTACGGTGATTCTAGCGGCATTGGCAGGTGTTGGAATGGTGTTTTGGTTAACTCCTAAAGTAAATGAATGGGGCGCATTCAAACACCTGACCTTAGCATCCACTCAAGACCGCTCCCAGGGGTACACTTCAAGCACCTATACGGAAGATATGCTTGGGAAAACCGGAAAAGTGCACTCTAGACTTCGACCGAGTGGTAAGGTGGAAATCGGCGGAGAAATATACGATGCCTATTCCCGAGGAGAGTTTTTAGAACAGGGGGAAGCTATAGAAGTCATCTCTACCGAAGGAACTTCCCTTCGAGTAAAAAAGTCAGAAGCCTAAATTTCAAAATTGGCTAATTTTAAGTCATGAACTCCCTAGGCTTACTTTACCCCCGCATCGGTGAAGAGGAACTGCTACACTATTTTACACAAGTCGCTAATGCAATGATCAACCATGACCACGTGGAGTAACCGAATATACACCTACTATGTAGTTGTCGCTTTTATCCTAAGCTTCGCGATCTTATTCCCACTATTCCTTTGCTGCATTTGGAACCCTTCCTGGAATAAGTATGGACGAAAAATCAATCAATTTTGGGCCAAAGGCTTCTTTTCACTCATTTTTCTGCCAGTGAAAGTTGAAGTTGAAGGAACCCTCGAAAAAGGCAAATCCTATATCTTCTTGGCCAATCATTTTAGCTATCTGGATGTGGCCATGATGGGCTTTGTACCCGGTGATGCTGTTTTTATAGGAAAAGCCTCCATCCGAAAAGTTCCTTTTTTTGGATACTATTTCAAAAATCTGCACATCGCAGTGGACCGAAGTCGTGTCAAAAGCAGAGCCGAAACCATGCGAAGAGCAGGCTTGGCACTAGATCGTGGGAGCAGCATGGTTTTGTTTCCCGAAGGAGGCATCTACACCCAAAATCCACCACATTTAGTTCCTTTTAAAAACGGAGCTTTTCGATTAGCAATGGAGAAACAAATCTCCATCATTCCTGTCACCTTATCCTACAATCATGTAATTTTGGCGGATCAAAAAGAGTTGATTATAAAGCGAATGCCCGCCAAAATGGTTTTGCATCAAGCGATCAATCCGGCAGATTTTACATCGGATGAAGCGCTCAAGCAATGCTGTTTTGAAGTGATTCAGAAGCAATTGCTAAAAGATAATCCGGCCTGATTTGAAACTAATACCAAGCTACACTTCCGACAAGTTGCATGAAAATTGAACAGGAAACCCTACAGAAAATTGCTCATTTGGCTCGACTAAATTTTGATGCACAAGAAGCAGAAAAGATGAGCGCCGACCTTTCACAGGTACTGAATTGGGTAGATCAGCTTCAAGAGGTAGATACGGAGGGTGTGGAACCGCTCACAAATATGTCTGCTGAAGTCAATGTATTCCGAACAGATGAAATTTGGGTACAGCTCACTCAGGAAGAGGCATTAAAAAATTCACCCCAAAAGGAGAATGGCTTTTTTACTGTTCCCAAAGTCTTGGAATAAGATGCCTATTCGCCCCAACACCTATTCTTTGAACAAAATTCTAGCAATCCTATTCTTGGGAGTTGGCGCCATTCTAGCTGCCTATTCCTTGATTAGCCCAAGTTTCACTCATTCCAATCTCCAAACGGGTGCTTTTTTGGATAGGTTACCCGTACCATTCTCGAAAGTAAATTTAGGGGAAGTCGATGTTCCAATTCTAGTGGATCACTTTCTTGTTTTCCAAAACTACCAAGTAACCCCCTACCCTTTTACCCCTACTGAAAATTACCTCTTCGGTATTTTTATAGTACTTGTTTCCATAACGGTATTGTCAAATCTAAGTAGGTTTAAAAAAATACCATTTATCGGAGCTGGTGTCGTATGGATTCTGCTCCTTACCCTTTCAAACTTCAATGGATTAAATATTGGAGGCCTTAGTTCAAATCTTTCGCTCCTATTGCTTTTAGGCGCTACCTTAATCCCAACCATTTATTTCCATGTTTGGGGAACCCAATCCCCTTTCTGGATCCGTTGGCTGGTACTTGCAGGGACCACAGGAGGAACCCTAATTACCTTCATCTTGATCAGTCCGATCATTAATCCCAGCCTCTACCTATCGGAACAAAGTTTAATTATTGGAATTGGAATTAGCATTGCCTGGATTTTTTGGCAAGGCCATGGGATTTTATCAGGTCTTTTAATTCTTATTTCAAAAGCCAATGCAGGCCTGAATGCCAAAACTAGCATTCAATTCGCTGCAGTCACCCTACTCTATCTTGGGTTACTTTTTATTTTACTTCTCCATCTTAAAGGGGATGTCACCTGGCCGATTGGCGATTTCATACCCCTGTATCTCATCCTCCCTTTAGGTGTATTGGGATGGTATTCAACTCGGGAAAAATTAGGCCAAAGTGATGACTTAGCCAGTTCTTCACAAGTCCTTCAAAACTTATATCTTTTGGGTTTTGCAAGTACCCTGTGGACCATTTGGAAGTTGACCTTCTCGCACAATCAAGCAGGGGAAGAGCTGCTAAAGCATCTGGTGATTTATTCCCAACTAGGCTTTTCACTATTCTTTTTTATTTACGTAGCGATCAACTTTTTGCCACTAATGCACAAAGGAAAGACTGTTCATTCAGTGCTATACAAACCTTTTATTCTTTCCTATTACCACCTCCGAATTGGAGGAACGATTGCCTTCATGGTTCTAACTACCTATTTGGAAGCCATTATTGCATCCCAAGTAAGCGCTTTAACTAACAATATTGTAGGGGATTACTACTACCAAACCAATCAGAAGCTTGAAGCAAGTATCCTGTATGAAAACAGTTGGGATCGCTATCGATACAACCCCAAGGCAAAAAATCTAACTGCTCAACTCCTATTCGAATTGAACCAACCGAGTTTGGCAAAGGAACACTTGGAAGAAAGTTTTGATCTAGCTCCACAAGTAGACAACATCCTACTCCTTGCGGACCGGCTTCAAAAAGAGAACAAACCCTTTGAGGCAGTTTTTTACCTTGAAAACGGGTTGAAATTCTTTCCAAACAACCAGTACCTCAGTCAAAATCTAGCCTTGCTTTTCACCCTTGTCAAAAAAGACGTGGAAGCGCAAGCAATCTTCGCTGATCTCTCCAAAAACAATCCGGTAGCAGCTGCAAATTGGCTTGCCATTTCTGTCAAACTAGGAAAAAAAGAAGACATCCCAAATGCGGAAGAAGACCTCATTTTACTGATAAATCGAGTTGCCACAGAACGAAAAAATGGAACGCTAGTGGATGGAAAAACCTTAGAAAACTTGAAGAAAAAGCTGGAAAAAGAAAGTTCTCCACTTCTACTTCAAGCAGGGTATCGGAATTTATTTGCCATTCAAAATCTCGAAGATCCTAGTACAGATCTCCAATTGTTGGATTCCCTTTCGAAAAGAGAAGACTTACTAGAGTACACGATGCAGTTTCAAGAAACCGCCATCTTAAGAAGTTTGGGAGCGGGAAGAATCAACGATGCTGTCAAAAACCTAAACGGCCTAGCATTTAGAAACCCTGGAGATGCCGCCTATTACCTCAATTTGTCAGGTCTTATTCTTGCGCAACAACTCGACTTTGAAAAAGCTGCCAAGGACTTTAGCTTCTCTAAAGAAAAAGGGTTTCAGGCTGAACTCCCAATCCATGAAGCTATTCGGAATTGGCAAACCGAACGGACATTTGGGAGGTTGGCGACTAACGCTGAAAATGAAGCTTTTAAGGATGAGTTTGTATTTAGGGGAAGGTTCAATCAATCCATGCCACAAGCCCTATTTTTGGATTGGAAAAACATAGCTTCTCCTGACTTCAAGTTAGAAATGGCTTGGAAGCTACTTAACCACAAGGCCCATGGACTTACGACGCCGCAGCTGCAGGAGATTGGTGCCTATTTGAAGGGGAAAACAGATCGAGCTGCAGATTTAGATGCATTTCTAAAGGCACCAGAATGGACCAATGCAAATTCTTTGCGTTCCTTCATTAAATTGATCGGCGCATCAGAAGAACTCACTGCAAACCCCTATTTCAGCCCATTAATTTGGAGTGCTTATTTGCAAGCCAAAGGCGGTTTGGAAGCTTACGAACTGCTTCAATCTGCCACTGAATTCAATAAGGATCCACTACTTTGGGCAAAGAAAGTACAGGCCGCTCAAGATCTCGGGCTGGATCGATATGCCATTGAAGCTCGGGAAGAAATGAAGACCTGGATGAGTCAAGAAGAAATTGAAGCCCTTTTGGGGGAGATGTATTGAGAGATTTCATGTATTTTTAGTACAAATGAGTACCTTTCCGTATTGCTAAACCAACAAGTAACTAATTTACACCATGAGCAAAGTCATTGAAACGAACGAAATCAATAAAACCTATAAAATGGGGTCTGAAATTATTCAGGCATTGAAATCGGTTAGCATCAGCGTAAACAAAGGAGAATACGTCGCTTTCATGGGTCCTTCAGGATCAGGAAAGTCCACCTTGATGAACATCATCGGATGCTTGGACTCCCCTACCTCTGGCAGCTATGTACTTGCAGGAAAAGATGTCAGCGACATGAGTGAAAACGAGTTGGCAGACATTCGAAACAAGGAAATTGGCTTCGTATTCCAAACTTTCAACCTGTTACCAAGAGCTACTTGCCTAGATAATGTGGCACTTCCCTTGGTTTATGCGGGCTATTCTAAATCAGAGCGCCAAGAAATTGCATTCAAGGCACTTGACAATGTGGGTCTAGGAGATCGAACTAATCACCGTCCCAACGAGCTTTCTGGTGGTCAGCGCCAGCGTGTGGCTATTGCCAGAGCATTGGTCAACAGCCCAAGTATCATTTTGGCGGATGAGCCAACAGGTAACCTTGACTCCAAAACCTCCTATGGAATCATGGAACTTTTTCATGAGCTCCATGCCAAAGGAAACACGATCATCATGGTAACCCACGAGGACGATATTGCCCATTACGCGCACCGCATCGTGCGTCTCCGAGATGGCTTGGTGGAATCTGACAAGGTCAATCCAAACCCAACCCGAGGTTTAGTGACTGCCTAATTTAGTCACAGTTTAAAGTATACAGATTCATCGTTGCTATGAAAATTTACACCAAAACAGGGGATCAAGGAATCACCTCTTTGTTGGGGGGAGTACGAGTACCCAAATCAGATCTACGGATAGATGCCTACGGCACCTTGGATGAATTAAACTCCTATGTAGGCCTACTCCGAGATCAGGAGGTGAATAAAAAAAGATCGGAACTGCTCAAATCGATTCAAGATCGCCTGTTCACGATTGGGGCAGATTTGGCAACTGTTCCAGGAAAAGACAAAGTAAAGAAACCAGATCTCCATCCAGAAGATGTAGAAGTTTTAGAAAAAGAAATGGATACCATGGATGCTGAACTCCCCATGCTCACCTCCTTTATTCTCCCCGGTGGGCATACTGCAGTTTCGTTCTGTCATCTGGCCAGAACAGTTTGCAGGCGCTCCGAACGCATTGTCGTTGAGCTAGCCTCCGAGGAGCACGTAGCTGAACTAATCATCCAGTACCTCAACCGACTTTCTGATTTCCTATTTGTCTTGGGTCGGAAAATGGCGCAAGAGTTGGAGGTAGAAGAAGTCACTTGGAAGCCACGGTATTAAACCCAACAAATCATAAACCTCTTGTTTTAGAGGATCTATAATTGCCAAAACCTAGTTCTCGCTCTGTACTGTAATTTAAACAGCCATGTCCAGCTCACCCACCATTTCATTGACAAAGTCTAGTCATTCTAAACTATCAGAAACTGACTTCTCCTCCCTAGTTTTTGGAAAGTCCATTTCTGACCACATGTTTGTGGCAGACTACCAAAATGGAGCTTGGGGAGATTTAAGAATTGTCCCTTATGGTCCCATGGAAATTTACCCTGGAAATGCAACACTGCACTATGGGCAAGCAATTTTCGAGGGCATGAAGGCCTACAAAAATGAAAAAGGGGAAGTATTGGTATTTCGAGCAGAAGCCAATGCGAAGCGATTGAATGAATCCGCTACGAGGATGTGCATGCCTACCTTACCTGAAAATATCTTCATTGAAGCGCTAAGACAATTGCTCGCTGTGGATAAAGGTTGGGTTCCACAAGAAAAGGGATCTAGTTTGTATATCCGCCCGTTCATGTTTGCGATGGACAATTACTTGGGTGTTAAGCCGTCAGAAAGCTATAGATTCATGATTTTCACCAGTCCGGTGGGCGCCTACTACACCAAACCGGTGTCGGTTAAGGTAGAAACGATCTACACCCGAGCAACAGAAGGTGGAACCGGTGAGGCAAAGGCTGCTGGAAACTATGCTGCTTCCCTGTACCCCGCACAGCTTGCGCAACAAGAGGGCTATGACCAACTTTTGTGGACCGATGGAAAGACCCATAGCCAAATTGAAGAAAGTGGGACCATGAATGTCATGTTCAAAATAAAGGGCACCCTCATCACTGCACCTACGGGGAAAGGAACCATTCTAAAAGGAATCACGAGAGACTCTGTCATCCAACTTGCAAAAGACTGGGGGCAGAAACTAGAAGAACGCTTCCTTACGGTTGCTGAACTTCAAGAGTCCTTGGAAAACGGAACCATGGAGGAAGCTTTTGGTGTAGGTACCGCAGCAACAATTGCATTCATTCATAAAATCCATGTCAACGGGAAAGATTATTTACTTCCAGAACCGGCAGCCGATGCTTTTTCAAAGAATGCTCTCAAAACCTTAGATGGAATCAAATACGGAGAACTACAAGATCCACACCACTGGATGGACAGCATCTAACCTACTAAATGAAAAAGGTACGCTCTAAATTCACCGTAATCGGAACGGCAGTACTAACACTCCTACTGATTGGCCTTTTTGCCCTACCGATTCATGCCCAAGAGCAACCCAAAAAATTCTTACTCCTCAAAAGAGGTTCCAATCAAAAAACGCAAATTCGCTTTTACCCAGGAGAAACCATCACCTACAAAAGCGAAAAAATCGGGTATTTCGTCACCGATGTACTTGTAAACCTAGATACGGAATACCTCTACCTAAGCGAAAATATCTTGAAACCATCGGATATTTTGGCTATCGATGTTCGAAAAAAAGATCCAAGAAATCGAACCTTGAATAACCTAACCCAATATTCAATAAAAGCTGGAGCCTTGATTTTTGGGTTAGAAGGGGTCAACAGTCTCATTCAACAAGGAGAGTTCAAGATCAGTAATGGGGTTTCAAAAGTATCCGCCTTATTGATAGGTACTGGGCTGGCACTGCTTCCGCTGCGCTACAAAACGTTTACACTCTCAGACAAAAACAAGGTCCAGCTTGTACTCCTTGAAATTGAATAGAGATATTGGCTGGTAAAACCGAGATTTTTTCCGATTTTTGCAACACATTTTTAACTTAGACAGATGACTTCAGACCAACTGAAAGACTTGAAAGCCCGCACATCGGCTTTGAGGAGGTATCTTTGACTACGATCGTAAGAAAGTAGAAATACAAGACTTCGAAGCCGTATCGGCCCAAGCTGATTTCTGGAATAACCCAGGTGAAGCTGAAAAAACCATGAAACAAATCCAAGCCAGAAAAGGCTGGACCACTGCTTTCGAAAGCTTGGACCAGCGAATTCAGGATTTAGAGGTACTCTATGAATTTTTTACTGCAGGAGAAGTAACCGAGGAGGAGCTTAAGAAAGAATTTAATTTGGGTAGAGACGCTGTTGAAGAGCTCGAACTCAAGAAAATGCTCTCTGCCGAAGAAGACCAACTCAATGCAGTCCTTGAAATCAACCCAGGTGCTGGCGGAACAGAAAGTAACGATTGGGCATCCATCTTGATGCGTATGTACATCATGTGGGGAGAAAAAAATGGCTACAAGGTGCGTGAAATGGATATGCAGCCGGGTGAAGTTGCCGGCATCAAATCCGCCACACTCCTCTTTGAAGGACCATTGGCTTATGGATTTCTAAAATCAGAAACAGGAGTGCACCGATTGGTACGAATCTCTCCTTTTGACTCTGGGGGACGAAGACACACTTCCTTTGCCTCGGTGTATGCCTATCCAGAAGTAGACGATTCGATCGAAATCGACATCAACCCTGGAGACGTGGAACTACATACTTCCAGATCTGGAGGTGCGGGTGGTCAAAATGTAAACAAGGTGGAAACCAAGGTGCAATTGACTCACAAGCCTACAGGTATTGTGGTCGTGTGCCAAGTGGAGCGTTCACAGCTTGCCAACCGAGAATTGGCCATGCAGATGTTGAAGTCTCGGCTTTACCAATTGGAGTTGGAGAAAAGAAATGCGGAAATCGCAAAAATCGAATCCTCCAAATTGCGCGTGGACTTTGGTTCTCAAATCCGAAACTATGTTCTGCACCCATATAAGTTGGTCAAAGACAACCGCACCAGTCATGAAACCTCCGATGCGCAAGGTGTCCTTGATGGAGGATTGAATGAATTTATGAAAGCATTCCTTCTTGCACAAAGCGAGGAAAGTGCAAACAAAGACTAAGTTACCAGGCCGAGGAAATCATCTTCGGCCTTTTTATTATTACTTACCATGAGGCTACTCCCCTCTTTCTTTACGCTTGATTTTTTCCTACTCTGCTTGAGTAGCTTTCTGTTTTTTTCGAGCTTCAACATGATCATTCCAGAGCTGCCCGCATACCTCAGCTCCATGGGAGGAGAGTCCTACAAGGGATGGATAATCGCCCTATTTACACTTTCTGCTGGACTCTCAAGGCCCTTTAGCGGTAAGCTCGCCGATAAAATTGGTCGAATACCTGTCATGATCTTTGGAGCTGGTGTCTGTTTTGTAGTGGGCCTAAGCTACCCCCTCCTTCACTTTGTGAGTGGCTTTTTGTTTCTCCGTTTTGCACACGGTTTTTCCGCAGGCTTCACCCCAACAGGTACATCAGCTTATGTTGCCGACACAGTCCCATTTGCACAGCGTGGGGAAGCCATGGGAATTCAATCGCTTTTTGGGTCCTTGGGAATGGCAGCAGGGCCGGCGCTTGGAGGATGGATAGCCAGTATATGGCCCCTCAATGTCCTTTTCTATGCAGCTGCCTTTACTGCTATTTTTTCGATCTTGATTCTGGTTCGTTTGAAAGAAACGCTACCCCAAAAAGAACCCTTCAGCCTACGACTCTTTAAGTTGGATAAAAACGAGATTCTAGAAAAGCGTGTCTTGCTGCCTTCCACGATCCTTTTTCTCTCCGTCTTTTCCTTTGGGGTGGTACTGACCTTGATTCCTGACCTTTCTAGCTTCTTGGGCATCAAAAATAAAGGGCTATTCTTTGCTGTTTTTACACTTTCCTCCCTTGGTATTCGATTGATTGCTGGGCGAGCATCCGATCGAGTAGGACGAGTGAAGGTGATGCGGGTCGCGAGTGTCGTCATGGTGTTGGCCATGATTGCGGTAGCTTTCGCAACAAGCAAAACCATGCTACTCGGTTCAGCCGTTTTGTTTGGAGCTGCAGTAGGCATGTATAGCCCTACGACCACGGCTTGGGTGGTAGATCGCTCCCTCGAAAATTATAGGGGTAGAGCCTTGGCTACGATGTATATTTTCCTAGAATTAGGAATTGGACTAGGCGCACTAGTTTCCAGCTGGTTGTACAACAACAAGGCGGAGAATTTTCAAATCGCCTTTTTGTTTTCTGCAGGCGTCGCTTTCCTCGGATTTCTACTCTTGATGTTCATCAAAAGTGACCAAAAGAATAGAGCTGAATTAGTAGCCTAGGTAGTCACTTTTCCGAGGGATGGCAAGAATGGATTTTTGTCTGCCGTTGTAATACGTCACCTTTTTCCCATCAAAATAAGCCCCTTCTTCAAGCATCACACGAACATCTTTGTTCCATTCCTTTACAAAAACTACAGCGTTCAACTCAATAGCATAGCCCGTGTGGGCATGCATAGGGAAATCACCTGCACCCGGCGTATCTCCTTGATTGTCCCACATCCCAATGGTAGGTCCTGCCGAATGCCCATAGAAGCCTAGTGGATGCGTGTAAATACTTCCTTTGATTCCTTCTTTGTCCATCTGCACTCGAGCGGCCTTCAAAATTTGATTGCCAGTCTTGCCGGTTGTAAAATTGGTGGTCAAGATATCTTGCAGCCGATTCCCAACCTTCAAGGCATCTTGTAGGTAGCTTGGAACTTCTGTTTCCCCTGCCTTGAGCACATAGGCCAACTCTTGCGTATCGGTATTTAGACGCAAATAGGTGATTCCAAAATCAATGTGAAGCAAGTCTCCGGGAAGAATCACTGCTTCACTTGGTCGAACTGCAAAGGATCTAGAAGCTTCTTGAGAGCTAGGATCCGGCCGTTGAATATCTACTGTCGGGTGAAACCAGGTGTCTAGCTTCATCTCCTTGATTTTCTCTCTGTAAAACCACACCACATCTTCCGTGGTCGTCACACCTGGAGTGATGACGCGGTCAGAAAGGCCCTCAGCAATGATGTAATGCGCCAATTCTTGAATGTGCTTGTAAGTTGCCATTTCTGCTGCGGTACGTGTTTCCAACCAGCGTACGGCTAGCGTTTGGGCAGAAACTACTTTTGCTTGTTCCTGAGCGGGAAGGATCCGCATCAACTCCTCGTAATCGAAGTGTGTAAGCCCATCCGCATGTCCATAATCCTTGGAGAAGTTCAAGCCGATTTTTTTGGGTTTCTTGGTTTGAATGATTTCCAAAAGTGCCTTCCACTGATCTGGTTGCGCTTCAGGATTCCAAGCTTTTTTAAAGGATTTACCTACATCGTAGCGCGCCACTGCGTAAGTTTCTACGGGAGCATTTGGACTCGGCTGGTACATCACCAGGATGGTGCGTCTTCGAGCCGCATGCCAGGTGGCAGGTAAAAGCGTACGGATAACCGGATCCTCATTGTATTCTCGGGACACTACAATCCAAAAATCAATCCCCGTCTCGGTCATCAAGTTGGGAAGTACCTGCTGGATCCGATCTTCCAACCAGGAGTCCACGACTGCTGCCTGCTCGCGTACCGAAAGTACTGCAGGTTGCTGGGACCAGCTGTTAAACATTAAAAATGAAGTAGAGATTAGAAGAAGGAGTCGTTTCATGATTTCGTAGAAAAGGTCATCCAAGATAGTCCTTCCCAAGGAAATCTCATTGAAACGGCTAAAAAATGTACGAAGCACTAAGTACCAAGTACCTTAATTGATCCTCAGCCCCTATTTTTTTGGTTAGTAACGGAAAATCGGATAAGTATAATTTACAGTTATCCGAGGTTTGATTTGGAAAGAAGGGCTTTTTTCTTGCTAAGCTGTTCAAACCGGTAAAAAAGTAGGGCTGCGGTAATCGTAAGTCCAATGAGCAATCCAATCCAAATTCCGCTTTCCCCAAAGCCCAACTTAAAAGCTAAAAGATAACCTAGCGGAAGACCTAATGCCCAATACGCAAAAAAGGTCACTAGCGTGGGGACTTTTACATCCTCCATCCCACGCAATACACCCAAGCCAACGACCTGTACCCCATCGGAAATTTGAAAAAATCCAGCTAGAATCAATAGGGATGCCGCTAAGGAAATCACCTCTGGATCGTCAATGTAAAGCGTTGGCAGGTAAAATCGGAAGGCGAAAAACAGCAGCGCACACACAAACATAAAGGCAGCTACCATTCCGAATGCCACTCGACCTGCTTGTTTCATCGACCCCAAATCTCCTTTTCCAATGAAATGGCTCACACGAATCATGCCTGCCGTAGCTACTCCTGTGGCCATCATGTAACTGATGGAGGCCAAATTAAGCGCTATTTGATGGCCAGCAAGGGCATTTACGCCAATCCAACCCATCATGATGGCTGCGGCACTGAATGCGGAAACTTCAAAAATAAACTGAAAGCCAGTGGGTACCCCAATTTTGAGGATTCGAGCAAGCATGGGCTTACTGAATCTCACCTTGAAAAAACGTAAGTGGTACTGTGCAAAGCGCTTGGTAGACAGCACATAGGCCGCCATCAACACCATCATCAGCACACGCGAAATTAAGGTGGCCCAAGCAGCTCCATTCATTCCCAATTCTGGAAATCCCCACATTCCCCAAATCAATAGCCAGTTGAGAAAGACATTGACCAAGTTTGAAAAAATAGTAATGTACATGGCCTGCTTCGTCTGGGACAACCCCTCTGCAAATTGCTTGAAGGTTTGAAAAACCATCATGGGGATTAAGGAGGCTGTAATGATCAGCAAATAGGGCAGCGCTAGTTCTTGCACTGCTTTGGGCTGGTCCAATACCCCCAAGAACTGGGAGAATCCTACAATCAGAAAGAATAAAATGATTCCTAAGGCACTATTGATCCACAAACTATGCGTAAAAAGTCTAGAAATACGTTTAAATCGCCCCTTCCCATCCCCCATGGACACCAATGGGGTGAGTCCCATTGAGATGCCAATCCCAAACATCATGGTGACAAAGAATATACTGTTGGCTAAGGAAGCAGCTGCCAAGGGCAAGGCTCCTAACCTACCCACCATCATGGTATCTGCTATGCCCACGGCTACCTGGCCCAGCTGACTAAGCACCACTGGATATGCTAGTAGAAAGGTGGTTTTTATCTCTTTAGTAACTGCCATCAGCTCAATATCCCAATGCTCGTGCTACCCGAAAAATCGCAATTACGGATAAGGAATCGGTGATTTTCCCAGACATCACCCATTCTAAAGCCTCTACGAAAGGAAGTTTCTTTATGCTAATGTCTTCTGTGTCTTCAAATTCCGGTTCTCCCTCGGTAAGTCCCTGAGCCAGAAAAATATAGCCTACCTCGTCGGTTACCGAGTTGGAGGTATGGATCAGTTGAAGCTCAGTCCATTGGCTAGCAGTCAGTCCCGTTTCCTCTTTCAATTCCCGCTTGGCAGAAGCAAGCGTATCCAATTCCAATGGACCCCCACCCATGGGCACTTCCCAAGAGTAGGCATCAAGCGCATAGCGGTATTGACCTACCAACCAGGTGTTCCCTTCTTCATCGATCGGCAGAATGGCAATGGCTTTATTTTTGAAATGGGTTTTCCCATAAATCCCATCCTTTCCCGCAGGGGTAAGTACTTCGTGATGCTCCACACGAATCCAAGGATTCTCGTAAACCGTCGCGATGGATTTAGTTTTCCAGGGGTTTTCTGTCATGGTGTTCAAAAAAAAAGGGTGGCATAGCCACCCTAACTATTCTTTTTGGCTAATTAAGCTGGAATTGGAAGTACTTTGGAATCCTTAAAAGTAGAAAGAATCACCATGGATTGCATGGAGTCCACTTCTTTGATTTCAGAAACCTTTTCCAACATCAATTTTTGATAAGCCATGATGTCCTTGGCAATAATCTTCAAGATAAAATCACCTGTACCTGTAATGTGATGACATTCAATCACCTCTTGAATCAGGTTGATTTCTTTCATAAAGGCATCGATATTTCCTTTGTTGTGACCAATTAAGCTCACCAAAACGAAGGTGCTTACACCTAGACCAATTTTCTCTGGATCCAACTTCGCGTGGTAACTTTTAATAATCCCAGATTGCTCCAATTTCTTCACACGCTCCAAGGTGGGAGCTGGAGATAGCCCTATATCCTTAGAAAGCTGTGCATTGGTGATTTTGGCATTGCTTTGAAGTATTTCCAAAATACTTCTATCAATTTTATCAAACTTAATTCGAATGCTGCTATCCATTTTTTTGCGCTTTACAAAATATTATGTGGTGCAAATTTACAATAAATGATGAAAGTTCTATGAGTAAGCGAATGTTTTTTAAGGTGAAATCCGAATTTTGTTAAAGATTAAGGGCGATAAAACAAATAATCCACTTATTTGGATCCCATTATTCCACGAATTCAAATTATCTATGGCAAACAGCCAAAAATAAGGATTAGCAATCCTTACAATTTATTCTTCTTAAGAAAATCTCTCGCTTCCTGATGCGCCGGATGCTTTCGTTTGGCATATCTCTTCACTTGGTTAAAATAAGTTTTTGCCAAAGCTTTATTTTTTTCAGCTGTGGCAATCTTTCCTAAAGAAATCAAGGAAAACAAATAATAACCACTCTCTTGGGATTCCGATTCTTCTCCGATAGTTGCGGCCTTGGAATAATAGCGCTTTGCCTCTATCGTGTTTCCTGTCCGGTAATAATATTCTCCTAAATAAAATGCAGCATAGCGCCCACTCGTAGCTTCGTATCCAAATTGCTTCTTCTCCAATCGATCTAAGATTTCTAAGGATTCCTGCATGGCCTGCGTCCACTTTCCAGTCGTATAGAGGTAGCGTGCGTAAGAACGGTGGAAATAGGGATTGTTAGGAAATTTTTCATGCAAATATCCCACAATTCGTAAGGCATCTTCTGGTCTATTCTCTTCTGAACCGTACAATCTAAATAGGAAGTACTGCGCTTCAACTCGTGTGTAGAAAGCGTTAGAGGCTACCTTTTCAAGTTGCGATAGACCCAGCTTTTTGTTGCCTTTTGGAAAAAGTGCCAGCACGGGTTTTAGTATGGGATAATGTTCAGGAATCCATACTGAAAAATAATTAAACAAGGCATCGCCTAGGAGTAGTTCTGGATTAAATTCCTCCTCTCCTCTACTCATTTCCATGTACTTCAAGGCATTTTTCCCAGCAAATGTAGCCTTAGTCCAACTTTTACGTTCGCTGTATAAGCGCCCTTGGAATCCATGTCCCGCAGCTAAAAAGAATGCAGCTTCCTTGTTTTTAGGATTCTGATCCAACATTTTTTCAGCTTTAGCATTGGCACGATCCAGGTACTGAATGAAAATATTGTCGTATCGCTTGTTGTCGACATTAATTTCAATTCGCCACCAGTAGCCAATGGCCATCAGAAAGTCCGGTAAGGGGTGCTCAGGATATTGGTACATGATCACAGCAAAATCCCGTTCCGCCGTAGCGAAATCAAAATTATACATGCTGTTAATCGACTTCGTAATTCGGTATTGCAGTCCCCTATCCAAAAGTAAATAGGGACTATCTGCTGTTCCGGGTGCTTGTGCCTGTACCCTTTCTACCGGTAGGCTCACGAAAAAAAGAAGAAAAGCAAGCAGATGAAAGACCTGACGCATAGCTCTTAGTTGGTTTACACCGCAAATCTACGGCGAATTCCAAACAAACGTTTAGATTTACTCCATTAACCTTAGAAAATGGCAACTGCAGCATCTCCATTGGCCCAAAAAATTACGGAAGCACTTGATTTTGACAAACGGCTATTCTTTGTGCTTCTGGTAAGTATATTTCTTGTAATCAGATACTTGACAAATACGCTCATTCTAGAAGCTATCCCTGATTCGGAGCAACTCGATGCGCAAGGTGACCTGCTATTTTTTCACATTTTTAACACGCTCAACTACCTTTGGACACCCTTTGCATTCCTCTGGAAGTTTACGGTCATCGCCTTTCTTTTCTGGTCCATCGGCCTGACTATCGGCTACAAAGTAAAATTCAAAGCCCTATGGCAATTTGCCTTGGTAGCTGAACTGATCTTTATTTTCCCCGAACTGCTCCGATTACTCTGGTACATGAATCCATCGGGAACTGTCAGTTACCTCGAAATCCAAAATTTTGAACCCCTTTCAGCCCTCTGGCTCGTAGGACCAGAAAATGTACACGAACGATTTCACTACCCACTATCGCTACTCAACCTATTTGAAATTGGATATGGAGTTGCTTGGGTACTTGGGTTTCACACCGTCAGTCGTAGAAGTATACAAGAGAGCATCCCTGTGGTGCTGCTGGCCTATTTCCTACCCTTACTGCTTTGGTTGGCATTTTATGCTGCCTCGTTCCGCTAGGCCGGCTTTATCTTTTTTGCTTCTCCCCGACAGCGGTCGGAGCAATACTTGACTTCCTCCCAGTTTTTTTCCCATTTTTTCCGCCAAGCATAGGGACGGTTACAAACCACACAGATTTTGGTGGGTAAATGTTGCTTTTTCATCTCAGGAATATCGTTTAGAAAGGGTATGTTTGGCCAGAACGCGTGTAGCATCAGCTACGACTTCGGGAGCCTTTTGAGCCGCCCAGATGCGGTCTCTTGCCTCAGCTCCCGCTTTTTCCACATCGACTATGGGATATGGGTACGTTTCACCATAGGCAAAACCAAGCCCTTGCAACTCTATAGGAGTCAGTTCCCAGGGAGTGTGCAAAAATGCAAGCGGAACGGGCGCCAGCTCAGGCACCCATTTACGAATAAAGACGCCATCTGGATCCTGTTCTTGGGATTGCTTGACGGGATTGTAGATACGCACGGTATTGATCCCCGTGACACCAGCCTGCATTTGAAGTTGGGGATAGTGGATACCCGGCTCAAAATCTAAAAATTGCTGCGCTAGGTGGGCAGAACCCGACTTCCAAGGCTGGCTCAAGTGGTGGGTTAGAAAAGAGACCACCATGGCACGCATACGGAAGTTAATGTAGCCTGTCTCGCGTAGGCAGCGCATACAGGCATCTACGAGGGGAAAACCCGTTTTGCCCTCTTCCCATGCGGTAATCCAAGCGGGTTGTGGGGTGTAGGGAAAGGACAAAAATCCACGGTTGATGGGCTCTATCTCCATACGAGACTCCATCTCAAATTTTTGGATAAAGTGGCAATGCCACCTCAAGCGCGACTGGAAATTAGCCAGGTTACGGGCTTGAAAACCAGTGGCTGACTTTTTCATAGAAGCTTGAAACACCTCCCGAAGTGAAAGACATCCCCAAGCCAAATATGGAGATAATCGGCTACAGCCTGTTCGACTTCCTTCGGGCTTGCTAATCTGTTTGCTGTAGTTTTTTACGCGCTCCTCAAGGAAACTTTTCAAATACTTCCGCCCATTTCGTTCTCCTCCAGGTTGCATGATGTCCTGTGAAGTGACCCAAACTTTAGGTAAGGTGGGGAAAACATGCTTGAGTTGCTGCGCTTCAGGAATGGGAACAAAGGTAGCCAGATCAAAGGCCGGATGAGCAAGTGGAGCAGTCATGAACCCATGCCAAAAAGACTCCCATCCCTTTCTGTTTTTGCGTTTGCGCTGCACCCCTTGCTGCTGGTATTCTTTCCAAGGGATGCCCTGGGCGCTGAAATAAGCTGCCATCTCCCGGTCTCGGGCATAAGTAACCGCGATACCCGTTTCCTGATGAGAATAGACGGACTGTATGGAATAGTCTTGCTGGATTTGGATAAAAACCGTTTTCACTTCGGCTCTAACAATTAACAGATTGGCCTGCAAGGAAAGTAATTGCTGCTCCATGTCTTTGAGGCTTTCGCACACAAAGCGCCAATGCCGATCGCTGCTTTGGGGAGCTGCCAATAAAGAAGGTTCAAAACAATAAAGCAGCAGTATCGGGAATCCTGCGGCAATGGCTTCAGTCAAGGGTTGGTGATCGCTCAACCTCAAATCACGCTTCAACCAAACCACAGAAATTTTCATATTCTTAAAACCTTGGGAGCCGCTCAAGGTTTTAAGAATATGAAAAAATTAAAAGAGCTTCC
>JBILBQ010000038.1:0-22714 GCA_044353615.1 Algoriphagus sp.
TGGCAACCAAAGGGACCATTATCATGGTTCCAACCCATTTTTCCAATTTGGATAGCGTCTTAATCGGTTGGATTATCTCAGTCTTGGGGATGCCTCCATTCATTTATGGGGCGGGTCTCAACCTCTTCAATATTTCTATCTTCGCCTACTTCATGAATGCCCTTGGGGCATACAAGGTGGATCGGAGAAAGAAAAATCTGATGTACCTGGAGACCCTCAAGACCTACTCCAAGGAGGCCATTCAATTTGGCTGTCACAGCTTATTTTTTCCAGGCGGCACCCGCTCTAGAAGTGGCATCATCGAATCCAAACTGAAATTGGGACTTCTCAGCACCGCCATAGAAGCGCAGCGAGCAAATTTCCAGCAGGGCATTTCTGATGTTTCTGGCAAGATTTTCATCGTTCCTGTTACCATCAATTACCACTTTGTCCTAGAGGCGCCTAGCCTGATTCAGGATTACCTGAGCCAAACAGGTCAGGAGCGGTATTACAAGGAGAACGACGAGTTTTCCAACTCCTACAAGATTTCCAAATTCCTTTTCAAATTCTTCACCAAAGGGTCCGACATCTCGGTTTCCATAGGCCGCGCCATGGATGTGATGGGGAACTATGTCGATCAGGACGGTAAGAGTCTAGATAAGTGGGGACGCGAAGTGAATACCGAAGAGTATTTTATGTCTAACGGCAAAGTAACTGTCGATGCGCAGCGGGAAGAAGAATATACCCAGATGCTTGGCAAGCGAATTGTTGAGGAGTTTCATAAAATCAACCGGGTGTTTAGCTCCCATTTGGTGGCTTTTGTGGCCTTTGAATTGATTCAAACCAATAATGCCAAAATGGATTTGTTTGACCTCATCCGTCTCCCCCAGGAGGACCTAGTGGTAGGCTATGAAGAATTCAAAGCGGCTTGTCAGGTGGCATTGGACAAGATTTTTGAGCTAAAAGCCCAAGGAAAAATTGATGCGGCTCCCCACCTCTACCGATCTATGGATGAAATTATCACCCATGGACTAGAAAATGTAGGAATGTACCACGCCAAACGTCCACTAATCAAAAACAAGGAAGGCAATCTAGCCACTGAGGACATGAGTTTGCTTTATTTTTACCACAACAGATTACATGGGTATGGCCTTGAAAAACTCTTCTAAACCACAACCCATAGGGGTGATCGGAGTGGGAAGCTTCGGTACCGCGATAGCCAACATGCTTGCAGAAAAAAGCGAGGTGATGGTTTATGCGCGTAAACAAGATGTGGTAGATGAGATTAATACCCAGCACAGTGCTTCTGGAAAAACATTGAATCCGAAGATCCGCGCCACTTTTTCTCCAGAGGAACTCTGTAGCTCTTGTGGGGTCTTATTTTTAATGATTCCCTCCGCAGCATTTTTGGAGGTGACGCGGACCTTTGCTCCTTTTTTACATCCTTACCACCTCGTCATCCATGGCACCAAAGGCTTAGTGGTGAAGCTAGGGGAGGGGGAGGACTGGGATACGGTCAAAAAGCTCCGTCGCAATCAGATCATGACGATGAGTGAAGTAATCATCCAGGAGACATTAGCGGTGCGCGTGGGCTGCTTGGCTGGCCCAAATATTTCCAAGGAACTTAGCAATGATCAGCCTGCTGCTACGGTCATTGCCAGCAAGTACAATGAAGTAGTTCAAGAGGGGCAGCGCCTCCTTCGTTCCGAAAAATTTCAGGTCTATGGCAACTTTGACATCATCGGGGTAGAGCTCAGTGGGGTGCTCAAGAATATCATTGCTATTGCCGCAGGTGCTTTGGCTGGCTTGGGCTTGGGCGAAAATGCAAAAGGATTGCTGATTTCCCGAGGGATGGTCGAAATGGCACACTTAAGCAAAGCCTTGGGCGGCACCGTCAGTTCCGTGATGGGTCTGGCAGGAATAGGAGACCTAGTGACTACCTGCAATTCTCCGGACTCAAGAAATTTTACGGTTGGGTATCGCCTAGCAAAAGGAGAAACACTCGATCAAATCCTGGAAACAATGGAAGAAGTCGCCGAAGGGGTCAATACCGTTCGAATTGTTGATGCTTTTTTGAAAACAGCAGGCATTCGGGCCCCAATCACTGAAAACCTCCACCGTGTATTATTTGAGGACCTCTCCATTGAAGAAGCACTTCAATTTTTAATGAAGTACCCCTTCAGTGTGGATGTGGATTTTGTCTAGAAATTTCTAGACCAAAGCCCCCAATTTTTGACGCTTAGGAAGAAGGAACTAGTTTGATCAATAAGCCTGTCCCTTCAGTGATGGCATACAGGTATCCGTCTGGGCTTTGCGCTACTTGCCTCACGCGACCTATTCCTGGAAGTACTTTTTCCTCACCCACAGGCTTTGTTCCATTCATCTCCACGCGAGCAATGTGGGTTCCTGCTAATGCAGCCACCAGAAAATTTCCTTTCCAGGCAGGATAGCGATCAGAGCTCACCAGCGTCATCCCACAAGTGGCAATGGAAGGAGTCCAATACTTCACCGGTTGTTCCATTCCCTCTTTTTCAGTGATATCTGTGATGGGAGTGCCGTTGTAATTAATGCCGTAAGTGATGACCGGCCAACCGTAATTTTTCCCTTTTTCGAGCAGGTTTAGTTCATCGCCTCCACGAGGACCATGCTCTACTTCCCAAAGGCGGTTGCTGGCTTTGTCAAAAAATAGACCCTGAGGATTTCGGTTGCCATAAGTCCAGATGGATGGAATCGCTCCTGCAGTGCTCACAAAAGGGTTGTCAGCAGGAATGCGCCCATCGTCATGAATGCGATGAATTTTTCCATGCGAATTTTTTAGGTTTTGCGCATTGTCTTGCGTGCCACGCTCTCCATTGCTGAAATACAAGAAATTTTGATTGTCAAATACAATCCTGCTGCCATAGTGAGTTCCACCCTTCCATTCCGGAGAGGTGACGATCAGTTCTTCAAAGGATGCTACAGCGTTTCCTGACAATTTAAATCGAGCGATTGCAGTGGCCCCTCCATCACCCACAGGCTTGGCGTAAGCAATGTAGATCCAGCCATTCTGAGCATAATTTGGATGGACAGCAATATCCAACAAGCCAGCTTGGCCAGTGGTATAAAATGCGGGAAGTCCAGTTACTTTTTGACCTGAGAATTTGTCTTTTTTGAAAATAAGGAGCTCTCCTTTCTTTTCCGTCACCAGCAGGGTTTCCGCATTGATCCAGGTCATGCCCCAAGGGTTTTGGAAGCCTGTGTGGAGGGTATCTACCTTGATGTTCATCTTCTCTGTTTTCGTAGCGAATTTTTGGGAAGTTACCGGATCAGGAACTGGGTCTCCTTCCTTGGCTTGGCATGAAAAAAAAGGAGATATCAAACCGAGAAGAGCGAGAATAGCGATTGGAAAAGTTTTCATAGTGTTCGAAGTCAATGATATTCTATCCAAACGCCTGATTGACAGAAAGAGTTTGGAAGGTAGCGTCAAATTTATTTTTGATTTTGACTAGTAATTTACGGACAAGGTGAGCACAAAAAAAAGACCTTTCAAGGAAAGGTCTTCTAAATAAGTTGATAAGGAAATTTTATCGGATGGGAAGCAATTTGACCAACAAGCCGGTTGCCTCTGTGATCGCATAGATGTAGCCTTCTGGGCTTTCTGCTACTTGACGAACGCGTCCGATATCTTGAAGTAGCTTTTCTTCCTTTACATAGGTCGTGCCATTCATTTCCACGCGAGCAATGTGCTGCTTTGCAAGGGCTGCAACCAAGATATTGCCTTTCCAAGCTGGATATTTGTCAGACGTGACCACAGCCACACCGCAAGTAGCGATAGAGGGTACCCAGAAATGCTTGGGCTGCTCCATGCCTTCTTTTTCTTGGATATCGGTGATGGGTGTGCCATCGTAGTTGATGCCGTAGGTGATCACCGGCCAACCGTAATTCTTTCCTTTTTCGATCAAATTGAGTTCGTCACCGCCCATTGGACCATGCTCTACTTCCCAAATTCTATCGTTCGCTTTGTCGTAAATCAAGCCCTGTGGGTTTCTGTTTCCATAAGTCCAGATTGAGCTGGTGGTTCCCAAGGAATCCTTGAATGGGTTGTCTGCTGGGATGCTGCCATCGTCCTTGATGCGGTGGATTTTTCCATGTGCATTGTTCAAGTTTTGCGCATTCATTGGGATATTTCCCTTGTCTCCGTTGGAGAAATAAAGGAAGCCTGCCTTATCAAATACAATGCGGCTACCAAAGTGGCGGCCACCTTTCCAAGCGGGACCAGCTACGATGAGCTCCTCCTGATTAACCGCAATGTTTCCATCCAACTTGAATCGAAGAATGGTGGTCGCAGCGGTGCTGTCGGCAAAGTTTTGAGCGTAAGAAATGTAAATCCAGCCATTTTCCGCATAGTTGGGATGCACAGCAATATCCAAGAGACCTGCTTGATTTACGTTGTGAACTGCAGGTAATCCTTGGATTTTTTCTCCCGTAAATTTCTCCTCCTTGAAAACCAGGATATCACCTTTTCTTTCAGTGACGAGTAGGGTGCCGTCTGGAAGCCACGTCATGCCCCAAGGGTTTTCTAAACCGGTATGGAGGGTATCTACCTTAATCAGCAACTTTTCGGTTTGGGTTGCGAAGGTTTCGTCGATAACGGGTGCTTTCGGGCCACAAGAGGTCCAAGTGATGGCTGCCAGTGTCAAAATGGCTAGCGAGAGGTACAGGGAGCGTAATGCCATGGTTGTTACAGTTAGAAGAACAAATGTAAACATCTCCTTCTAAATCTTAGTCAAATTTTGAATAGTGGTGATTGGAGAGGATTAACGTGCTGTGATTTTTCCTTAGCTCCTGAGTTGTAGGAGGATCATTCATCTTTGCGTACTTTCGCAGCAGGGAATTTTGGGACTCCTTTTTGCCTATGAACAGGACTTTGCAAGTGTACAAATTTGGTGGGGCTTCCGTAAAAGATGCGGCTGCGCTCCTTAACCTTTTTACCATTCTCCACTCTCGGCTTCAGACCAACAAGCTTATTGTAGTTTCTGCCATGGGGAAAACAACCAATGCGCTCGAGGCTGTATTGGCAAAAAAGTTGGGCAAAGCCGATTTTTCCCAGGACTGGAAGCAGATCAGGGACTTCCATGTAGGCGTCTGTCAGGAGCTGTTTCCGGATGCCGACCTGGTAGTTGCCAAATTGGAACAGCTGATGGATACCGCGAAGCCCATCTTGGAGGCACCTATTTCAAAAAATAATTACGATGAGGTATACGATCAGCTGATTTGTTATGGTGAATTGCTTTCTTCGCTTATCGTCTCTGAATACCTAATTTTTAAAGGATTATCCCTTTCTTGGCAGGATGCACGAACGGTAATCCATACGGATTCGGACTTTAGATTTGCAAAAATAGATTGGGAAAAGACCCGTAGCGCATGTCAGAATCAATGGGCTGATCTATTGAAGCAAACGACGATCTTGACCCAAGGATTTATTGGACAAGATCCTCTGGGCCGCACCACCACACTGGGAAGAGAAGGATCTGACTTTACCGCGGCGATTCTTGCCAGCAGCTTGGATGCGGAGTCGGTGACCATTTGGAAAGATGTGCCTGGTGTACTCAATGCAGATCCCAAACTGTTTCCAAACACCCAAAAATTCGAAGAGCTCAGGTACCGTGAGGCTGCGGAGATGACCTACTTTGGAGCTTCGGTCATTCACCCCAAAACGATCAAGCCGCTGGCAAATGTAGGAATTCCGCTTTTTGTCAAGTCATTTGTCGATCCGGAGGCTTCGGGCACCAAAATCCACGAGCATGCAGCTGCACACGAGGTACCAACCTTGGTGCTGAAAAAGAATCAAGTCCTAGTCAGCTTTAAGGTGACCGACTTTACCTTTATCGAGGAAAAACACATTCATGCCATTTACGAAAAGCTGAAAGAGCTGAAACTGCGCGCCAACATGCTGCAGCTTTCTGCAATCTCAGTTTCTCTGGTAGTGGATACCCAACTTTTTAAATTGGAGCAATTAGTTGAGAGTCTTCAATCCACCTTTGAGATCCGATACAACGAGGACTTAGAGCTCTTGACCATTCTAAAGCCGAAGGCAGCCGAGATTCCGGCCTTGATGGAAGGGTATGTGGTACTCTTGGAACAAACCACCCGAACGACCTACCAGGCCGTTCGAAGAAAAAAGTAGGTTTAGGGAAGTACTTGTAGTAGGGATTTGCTAACTTAAATGCACTAATCCCAGATCTACATGTCTACACGCCGAGAATTTCTTCAGAAAGCGGGCCTTTCAACGCTAGCACTTAGCCTACCTTTTTCAGATAGCATTGCCCAAGCCTTGGGTTATGAAGAGTCCAAAGTTTTGCGTGTCGCAATCATGGGGCTTGGAAGCTACGGCTCTCGGGTTGCCGATGCGATGAAAGATTGTTCTAGAGCCAAACTGGTCGGTGTAATTAGCGGTACACCCTCCAAAATAGCCCAGTGGCAGCAAAAATATTCGATTCCAGCTCAGAATTGCTACTCCTACGAAACTGTAGACCAAATCAAAAACAACAAAGACATCGATGCAGTCTATGTGATTACTCCGAATGCCTTGCACAAGGAGCATACAATTGCATTGGCCAAGGCGGGTAAGCATGTGATCTGCGAAAAACCCATGGCTGTCAACGCCCAAGAGGGGCAGGAGATGATTTCTGCTTGTAAAGCAGCGGGAGTGCAACTCTTGATTGGCTACCGCATGCATTTTGAGGCCAATACGCTGGACATTGTCAAAAAGCAGCGTGCAGGTGAATTTGGCAAAACGCTCTTTTTCCAAGGGCTCAGTGGTTTTGTGATTGGCGACCCTTCCCAGTGGCGGCTAAATATGGCCCTATCCGGAGGTGGAGCGATGATGGATATTGGCATCTACTCCATTAACGGGGCTCGTTACATGTTGGGTGAGGATCCTATTTGGGTGACGGCGCAGGAAACAAAAACTGATCCCATTAAATTTAAAGAAGGTGTAGATGAGACCATTACCTTTCAGATGGGTTTCCCCTCTGGTGCGACTGCCTCTTGTTTGTCTACCTACTCTCTCAACTATCTGGATAAATTTTTTCTAAATGGAACGAAAGGCTTTGCCGAAATGCAGCCCTCCACAGGATATGGTCCCATCAAGGCTAGGACTCATTCCGGTCCACTCGAGCACAGCCATGTGACCCATCAAACCACCCAAATGGACGAAATGGCGGCGATTATTTTGGATGGGAAGCAACCGCTAATTCCAGTAGATGGAGAGGAAGGCCTGAAAGACATGCGTATCGTGGACGCAATCTATAAAGCTGTGAAAACAGGCCAAAAAGTAAGTATTTAACTCAAATTTGGTTCAGTGAAGTTTGCAAGGGGTAGCCCTATTTGCTACCCAACTCTCCTTTCTAGGCTGTAAAAACCTGGGGATGGGCTATTTTTAGGTGGCTGATTAATCCATCTAGCGCATTATCTAGAATGCGGTACACCTCCTCAAAGTCTTCTTCCTTTCCATAATAAGGATCGGGAACAGCAAGACCTGTTTCGTCTGCGGCAAAGTTTCGCATTAAAAAAATCTCCTTGTTGGGAAACCGAGATTGGAGTTTAAGGACTTCCAAATTTCGGAGGTTGCTCGAATCCATCGCGATGATGTAGGTGAAATCCCTAAAATCCGTGAGGTGCACCTGTCGGCCTCGGTGCTTGATTCCCACCCCATTTTTTTCAGCACAACGAATCGTTCGCTCATCTGGCAGCTCTCCGATGTGGTAGTCTGAAGTCCCCGCGCTATCCGATTTTATGCTTTTTTCTAATCCCAAGCCCTTGATTTTGGCATTGAAAATACCCTCGGCCATTGGAGACCGACAAATATTACCCAAACACACAAACAAAACTTTAATCATTTCTTAGGTAGGGGAAGGTTTTTCAAATAAAGTTATATCTACTTTTAAACCTATAGGGTTGGTGGTGAGCCTCTTGCAAGGCATTAAAGTGTAAAAAAAAGGGTTGCTACTATTTCATCCAAGCAAAAGTTAAAAAAAATATAGAAATCTAAGGGATTGCCTACTTTTGAAAGATGAATGTCGTGTATTGGCTACTTACGGAGTTAAGCACCAGGATTTTACCAATCCTCGGCATTTTTGTGCAAAAAATCAGGCACTTTGTAGCGCAACGAGAAAATCTATTTTCATCACTCAGGGACTTTCGAGCTGCCCATCCAGGGCCCTTAACCTGGTTTCATGTAGCCTCTCTAGGAGAGTACGAGCAGGCAAAACCAGTCATTGCAGCACTGAAATCAAAGGAACCCTCAACTTGGGTGGGGGTAAGCTTTTTTAGCTCCTCTGGATATGAGCCTACCGCTAGGAAGCCACAGGCCGGCGTGGATTGGATTACCTACCTTCCGCTGGACCGCAAGGCTTGGGCGGAGCGGTTTGTAGCGGTTTTGGATCCTACCCGAAGCATCTTTGTCAAGTACGACCTCTGGTACCATCACCTTCAGGCCTTAAAAAAACGCGCTATTCCAACCTATCTAATTGCTGCTTCCTTTCGTTCAGATCAATCCTATTTTTCTTGGTATGGGGGCTTTTTCCGAAAGATGCTGGAGCAAATGGATTGGATCTTTACGCAAAACGAAGCAAGCATCCAGCTTTTAGCTTCCCTAAAAATCACGAATGCAAGCCATACAGGAGATACGCGATTTGATCGGGTGGCGGGAACCGCAGCGCAGCCGATGGACTTTCCGACCATTCGCGAATGGATCAAGGATAGACCAACTGTAGTGATTGGATCCGCTTGGGAGGAAGACATGAATCTCCTCATTCCCTTGATTCGATCCAAACCGGAATGGCTTTGGATCATCGCCCCCCATGCCCTTGATGCGCTAGCGATGGACCGTTGGGCATTGGCACTAGGGGTTCCAACCCAAAAATACTCCCTCTGGAAAGGGGAACAAGACCCTCAAATCTTATTTATCGACAATATCGGAATGCTTTCTTCCCTGTACCAATTTGCGCATTTTGCCTACGTGGGTGGAGGATTTGGCAAAGGCCTACACAATATTTTAGAGCCGCTTGGTTTTGGAATTCCTGTAATCTTTGGGAATCCTAGGCGTGCATCCAAGTTTCCAGAAGCAGCACAAAGTCAGCTGGAAGGCTGTGGTTTTGGAGTGACTAGTTTTGCCGAGCTTCAGCAATGTGTACATCAATTGGACCAACCTGAATTTTACAAGAAGTCCACTGCCGCTGCCCAACATTGGGTGAAGGCTAATCTAGGTGCAGCAGCACGCATCCTAGCTCATCTCACCACTTCAACCTCCTCAAAATGAAAGGAAGAGTCATCAAGTCAACTGGGAGCTGGTACCTAGTCCATACAGACCAAGGGATTCTTTCGGCGCGATTGAAAGGCAAGTTTAAGCAAGATGAGCTCAAGCTTACCAACCCCATTGCCGTAGGGGATTGGGTAGCATTGGAAAAAGAAGAGGGACAGGAGTCGGCGGTTATTCACGAGATTTTTCCAAGGGACAACTATGTCATCCGTAAGTCTACCCGGAAGCAGCACTTTTCGCACATGATCGCCAGCAACATTGATCAGGCGATTCTGGTGATTACGATGAAGAAGCCACGTACCTCGCTAGGCTTCATTGATCGCTTCTTGGTAGCCACAGAAAGCTATGGAATCCCAACTTTATTGGTTGTAAACAAGATGGATCAACTGGAAGGGGAGGATGAACGAGATTGGCTTCAGGATATCCATGAGATCTATGTGCCCCTTGGCTATGCAGTGGTAGAAGTTTCTGCACTGAAGGACACGGATCTCCACTCGAAGCTATTGCCCAAGATTCAAGGTAAATCCAACCTGATCGCTGGGCATTCGGGAGTCGGCAAAAGTACCTTGCTCAATGCGCTTTTGCCTGATGCAAGGCAGGAAACCAAAGCAATATCTGATTACAGCGCAAAAGGAGTACACACGACCACCTTTGCAGAGCTATTTTTCCTGCCAGGTTCAGGAGATCTTATCGATACGCCAGGCATCAAAGAGTTTGGCATTTTGGATGTGGCCGAGGAGGAACTCTCCCATTTTTTTCCAGAAATGCGCCAGTACCTTGGACAGTGCAAATACAACAATTGTACCCATGTGAATGAGCCTGGATGTGTGGTACTCCATAAATTAAACGAGGGGTATATCCACCCCTACCGCTATCAGAGTTACTTGAATATCCTTAATGAGGAGGATAGTCATCGATAAAGTGTTTTGAAACTAGGGCAAATTGCTCTAATTTTCACTTTCTAAAAATCATCCCATGACCGAAGTACTGAACCATAAGCAAGTAGGGCAAAAGATCACCCGAATGGCTTTTGAAATCTATGAGCGGAATCTCCATGCTTCTGGAGGAATGGTAGTGGCTGGAATCACCGGCATGGGAACTATTTTGGCCCACCTGCTAGCTACCGAGCTGCGCAAAATTTCTCCACTGCAGGTGGAAGAGGTGGAGGTATTATTGGATAAGCAAGCCGTCACGGCAACCGATGTACAGCTCTCCAGCCCCACTGCCTTAAAAGGAAAAACCATCGTTCTAGTAGATGATGTGCTCAACACGGGAAAAACATTGGTGTATGCATTGAAACCATTTTTGGAGCATGATGTCGAAAAAATAGAAATCGCAGTGCTCGTCAATAGAAGCCATGGTTTATTTCCAGTCAAGCCGGATTACACGGGTTTTGAGTTGGCCACTACCTATAATGAGCACATCCGAGTTGATTTTTCGGGCAACAACTATTCTGTTCATCTTCTCTAAGCGTATATGTCTGTTCATTCTTCTGCTTCGGTGAAGCGCATTACTACCCATACGCTTCAAGAAATGAAGCAGCGCGGAGAAAAAATCTCCATGTTGACAGCCTATGATTATTCCATGGCCAAGATTGTGGATGCTGCTGGAATGGACATCATTCTCGTAGGAGATTCGGCTTCCAATGTCATGGCTGGCCACGAAACCACCCTTCCCATCACACTAGATCAGATGATCTACCATGCTTCGGCAGTCGTGCGGGCAGTGAAGAGATCCTTTGTGGTCGTGGATATCCCTTTTGGCAACTACCAAGGCAACAGTTCGGAGGCGCTTCGCTCTGCCATTCGCATCATGAAGGAGTCTGGAGCGCATGCCGTCAAAGTGGAGGGGGGTGCTGAAATCAAGGAATCGGTTGCGCGAATTTTAAGTGCTGGAGTACCTGTCATGGGCCACTTGGGCTTGACCCCACAGTCGATTTACAAGTTTGGAACCTATGCCGTACGTGCCAAGGAGGAGGCTGAAGCCGAAAAGTTGGTAGCCGATGCCAAGCTTTTGGAAGCTTGCGGTTGCTTTGCGTTGGTATTGGAAAAAATTCCTGCCGCATTGGCAAAGCGAGTAGCCGAAGCCCTCACCATTCCTGTGATTGGAATAGGAGCAGGTGGAGATGTGGATGGTCAGGTGCTGGTGATGCACGACATGCTTGGGATTACCCAAGAGTTTCGACCACGATTTTTGCGGGCCTATGCCGACCTCAATCAAATCATGACCCAAGCCTTCCAGCTATACATTTCGGATGTGAAATCGAAGGATTTCCCCAATTCTTCCGAAAGCTACTAAGTTAAGTAGCAGTTTCCTGTCGTTTGCTCTATACCTTATTCAAAAGGAATTCCCCTAGTTTATTTCTTAGAAGCGGCTTCTACCCGTAAGATAAAATCACTCAAGACATTCATGTAATTGATGAAAGCGTCGTATGGGGTATCGTATGGACTGAAATACTCGTGTACCGATCCATCCGAGAAGAACTTGGTGCAGATGTAATAGAAGTGATCGGAGGTTTGCAGGTACTCCCAGTCTCGAAGGAGCTCTGGGTCCTTGATTTTTCTGATTTTCTTTTCCAGTTCATACAAGCGATCAAAAGCCTCGTCCTGCATGTCGTTGCCCAGCCATGCAGTAAGGTCACGCTCCTCATCTGCCCAGGAAATAGGAGTCGGAACGTGAATGCTGCTGACGGGAGAAAGGGCTGCTACCACCTCTGAAGGGGTAGAGAAGGTAAAGTTGGACTGGGTGAAAATCGCCTCCGGTAGGTGCCTCATGAAGTCAAAAATTCCAGTTTCTGCCCACTGGTGCTCCCCAAAAGTTTCGTAGTCCATAAATAGGTTGACCACGGGTTCTTCCTTTGGTAATGCATTGAGCCAATTAACAAACTTGTCTGTGGTTAGCGGATAATCTCCCCAGGTTTTGTCACCAAATCGGAAAGCGATGTCATCCGAGAGACGGAAATTTTTGAGCAGCACTTTTAGGTTTGGGTTCTTCGCATTGGAATAGACGTAATTGGGGCTTTTCCATCCCAAAACGTGCTTTGCGCCTTCGGTAAGCATTCCCTGATAACCAAGTTCAGCGACCATTGCGCCAATATCATCTGAGTAGATCAACTCTGTATTTCGAAATACTTTGGGGCTGTAGCCATTGAAAAGTTCCTTGATTCTGTCCTGGTGCTTGTGCACCAAGGCAAAAAACTCATCCTTGCTCTTGAGCGCCGCAAGGGAGTGGGAGTAGGTTTCGTTGAGTAGCTCCACATGGCCTGTAGCCACCAGTCGCTGAAAGCTTTCCAGCACATCAGGCGCATAGGCTTCCATCTGGTCCAAGAAGGTACCAGAAATAGAAAAGGCCACCTTGAACCTACCCTGGTAACGTTGAATAAGCTCCAACAACAGAGAGTTCATCGGGAGGTAGCATTTCTGCGCTACCTTTTGGATCACATTCCGGTTGAGGTAGTCATTCCAATAGTAGTGATCTTCCCCAATGTCAAAAAATCGATAGGGCTTAAGTCGGTAAGGTTGGTGGACTTGAAAATAAAAGCAGACAGTTCTCATGCGCGTTGAGCTAAAATTTTATCGTAGACAGTCACTAGTTTGGCAGCAACATGCTCCCACTTCAATTTTTTCAATTCATCTGCTCCCAGTTCAGTAAACATTCGAGCGATGCTAGGGTAATGTAGGAGACCAAAAATAGCGTCTGCCATGGCGTCCACATCCCAAAAATCAATTTTGATGGCATTGTTAAGCACCTCAGCCACTCCAGATTGCTTGGAGATGATGACAGGAGTGTTGTGCCGCACTGCCTCGAGAGGGGCGATTCCAAAGGGTTCAGATACCGAAGGCATGACATACACATCGCTGATCGCATACATGTGATCTACATCATCTCCTTTCAAGAATCCCGTAAAATGAAATTTGGTACCCATGCGAAGTTCGGCCACACGATCCACCATTTTATTGAGTAGATCTCCTGATCCGGCCATGACAAACCGTACTTTAGGATCGCGCTCAATCACTTTTTTAGCAGCCTCTACAAAGTACTCTGGGCCTTTTTGGTAGGTGATTCGGCCGAGGAAAGTCACGATTTTCTCCGGCACTTTTTTCTGGTAGGAGGAGGTGATGATGCTAGCATCGAGTACGGCGTTGTGGAGAACGGTGACTTTTTCGGGAGGGATTCCGTATTTGCGTACGCATATATTTTTGGTCAACTGACTCACCGCGACCACATGATCGGCGGCATGCATTCCCGCGCGTTCAATTTCAAACACGGGAAAGTTGACAGACTCACCTGATCGGTCGTACTCGGTGGCATGTACATGGACGACAAGTGGCTTCCCGCTAATCTCTTTGGCAGCGATGCCTGCAGGGTAAGCTAGCCAGTCGTGGGCATGGATGATGTCAAAGTCACTACGGTCCCGTGCGATCTGAGCCCCGACGAGAGCATAACGAGACACTTCCTCCATGAGGTTTTTGCCGTATTTGCCGCTAAACTGGTAGTTGGTGGAAAATATGCTTTCATCCACATCGGTCCGGTCATGGATGGCATAATCTGTAAATTTTTTGAATGCTTTGGGGCCCAAATAAGGCACCAAGTAGCTATTCACTTCGAGGTAAGTTAGGTTTTTCCAGAGCTTTTTAAATCGGCGCTCTCGGTAATCAACCGTCACTCCGCTGGCATTGACAAAGTCTGCCACAGGTTCCTCATCTCCCCAGAGTTTGGGAACTACAAAAATCACCTCTTGCTTGTGGACATTCATTCCTTGAATCAATCCATAGCAAGCCGTGCCGAGCCCTCCAGAGATATGGGGTGGGAATTCCCACCCAAACATGAGTACTTTCATAGGAAATCCATTAAACCTGTTTGACTAAGTCCATCATGCGGAGCAGTTCTGCGATACTCCATGCTTGCGATACAGAACCCTTTGGACGGTGGGGTGCATCTCCATCGTATATCTCAGCCACCGTTCCTACTCCATATTGAGTCATAACTCCATCAAAGCCTTTGATGATTTTCTCAACGAAAATTTTTGCCGCTTTACCGTGTAAGCGAAGGTAGCCCTGAGCAAAATGTCCCAATAGCCAGGCCCAAACCGTTCCATTGTGGTAGGCCTGGTCTCTACTGATTTGATTTCCAAAATAGTAGCCTTTATACCCCGGATCATCTGGGGAAAGCGAACGCAAACCTCTTGGGGTGAGGAGTTTGGATTTAACAATTTCCAATACTTTATCGCATTTTTCTTCCTCCAAAATCCGATAGGGTAGGGAAGTTGCAAACAGCATGTTGGGACGGATAGACCAATCTTTTTCTTCTCCATCGACCACATCCGCTAGGTAGCCATAGTCCCAAGACCAGAATTCCCGATCAAAGGATTCCTTGACTTTGGCGGCTAGGCTAAGGTATTCCTCTTCCCCACTAAGTTCATGGTAGAAGCACAAGGCATTGTACCAAAGGGCTTGAATTTCCACTGGGCAACCGATTCTCGGTGTAACTGGACCATCTGGCGTGATGGCATCCATCCAGGTGAGCGCTAGACCCTCCTGTCCACCCCAGATTAGGCCTGAAGGGAGCATGTGAATGTTAAAGTCTGTGCCTTCCTTGAATCCTTCAATAATTCCACGGAGCTTGGCTAGGTAACGATCCTTCACCGTCTTTTTATCCCCAGTGTACTGAATGTAGGTTTGGAGGGACCAAAAAAACCAGAGTGGAGCATCCATGGAGGTCATGTTGGTGTAATCTCCACTGCCAATGTTCGGGAAAAGAGCACCTTTCAGATCTTTGGACATGGTGTCCATAATTGCCAAAAAGGTTTCAGGTTCCCCTGTGGCCAAGGTTAGCCCCGGAGCAGCGATGAAGGTATCTCTACCCCACCATCCAAACCAAGGGTAGCCTGCGATGACGCGTACTTCCCCATCTCGCTGGCGGATAAACTGTCCAGCAGAATTTTTTAGGCAGTTTTCAAAGTTATTTCGTGGGATTCTCCGTGCGATTTCCTTGCTAAATGCATTAGTGCGGGTTTCAGGGTCTGCATCGGTTAGACCTGCAGAAAAAATGACTGACTCACCTTTACTGATTTCAAACTCAAGGTATCCAGGTACAAATAGGTCTTCTTGGTAGTCGTAGCCCCGCTCACGTTCTTGGATGTACTCCAGGTTGTGGTACCAATCCGGTTGGGAATGGAAAGTTCCCTCCTTGGATAGCTGCAAGTATAGCGGATCGTAGTTGGGATACAATTGAAACTTTACTCCATTTGCAACCAACTCGTACGCTCGATTGATGCGATCGTTGGCTTTCATGAGTTGGTGGTAGCCGCGAAAAGCGAGGAAAGGCTGGATGCGTAACGTGGTGGGAGAATGAGCCTCCAGTAAGGTGTAACGAATCATGACTCGGTCTCGGTTGGAGTCTAGGATCAGCTCTTTTTGAAGAAGTACACCCCCTACACGGTAGGTCAACTTTGGAATAGGTTCCGAATCGAAATCCTCCAAATACTTATGTCCTCTAGGTGAATAATTTCCTGGGTATTTGGCAATGCCTAAGTTGAAGCTCGCACCATGCTGAATGACCGTCTCATGTAAGGTGGAGAGCAGCACGTGATTTTGCGAGTCGATTTGTGGCTGCGGCACCACGAGTAGCCCATGGTATTTTCGGGTATTGCAACCAATGATGGTGGTGCTCGTGTAGGCTCCCGATCGATTGGTCCGAATGATTTCCCGCTCAAGGGAATAATTCAGGTTTATTAATTGGGATTTATCAAAATGGATATAGCTACTCATCTGGGAAAATTGAATTCAACTAAAAATAAGCTATTGCAGGGATAAGAAAAATTAAAGTTCAAAAATTAAAGTTCAAAAAATAAAGGTTATGTCTCCATAACCTTTAACTATTCTTGTGTTTCAGGAATGAACCACTTCCTTTTGCAGTTCCTCACAGGTTTTGATGGACTCTTCAAACTTGCTGAGGTAGTTTTTAATCTGCAGGATATTTACTGGTTTCACAACCGGAAATTTCGGAGATGATTTAAACAGAGTAAACATAACTGTTGGTTTAGTTATTGACTTCTTGACAAATGCCATGCCAAAAGAAGACGAATCTATAAAAAAACCCCTCAAAGGAGGGGCTTTTGGGTGAAAGACCGGGCTCGAACCGGCGACCTCTGGATCCACAAACCAGCGCTCTAACCAACTGAGCTACAATCACCGTGTGGGGTTCCAACTCGCAGCTTTCCTTGAATTGGTTTGCAAAAGTAAGGACTGTCTTCCTTTGGAGCAAGACCAAGCCAATTTATTTGTGTTAAAAATCCAGCCCCTCCGAATCTTGGCGGCTTTTTAATGGGCTGAAATGCCAATTTCCATCCTTGCTCCAACTCGTGTAGCTGATTTCCACTGCTAGGATAAGGGCATCAAGGGCATGCGCAACGCCTTTTCCGAAGGATTCCGCCTTTGATTGTCTATATTTGTGTTTCTGAACCAACCTAGGTTCCTATTTTCTAACTATTCCCTCGCTACCTAATGAGCAACGAACCGATAGGATTTGATGCCTTCAAGTTAAACAAACAATTGCTCGATGCTGTAGCCGAATCTGGTTATACCGTTCCTACTCCAATCCAAGAACAAACCATTCCACTTGCGCTAGCAGGACATGATGTTTTGGGGATAGCACAGACGGGTACAGGAAAAACTGCGGCTTACCTATTGCCCTTGCTCATGAAAATAAAGTATGCGCAAGGCATGCACCCAAGGGGAGTAGTGTTGGCACCTACTCGGGAGCTGGTGATGCAAATTGAAGAAGTGGCCCAACACTTGGCAAAATATACCGGTCTCCGAATCGCGAGTCTATATGGAGGATTGGGGCCTAAAACTCAAATTGAGCGCGTGGAAGCAGGAGTAGACCTTTTGATCTCTACGCCTGGAAGGTTTATGGATCTGTATCGGAAAGGGGCTATTTATACCAAGGACCTAAAAACGATGGTCTTGGACGAAGCCGATAAAATGATGGACATGGGATTTATGCCTCAAATCCGAGCGATTCTAGAGGTGATTCCGTCCAAGCGTCAAAACCTGCTCTTCTCTGCCACCTTTTCCGGAAGGATAGACCATTTGGCAGCAGAGTTTTTAGAATTTCCTGAGCGTGTAGAAGTAGCGCCCTCCGCGACTACCGCTGAGACGATTGCCCAAGTCGTCTACAATGTTCCCAATATTAAAACCAAGATCAACTTGCTGGCGCATTTGCTCGAGAATGAAGAAATCAACCGAGCGATGATTTTTACGCGCAGCCGAAAAAATGCGGAGTCGGTGTATTCCTTCTTGGACCGCAAGCATTTTGGAGAGATTCGAGTAATCCATGCCAACAAAGGGCAAAACACGCGAATCAACTCCATGGAAGACTTCAAGGCAGGAGATGTGCGACTCTTGGTTGCTACGGATGTAGCCTCTCGAGGATTGGATGTGACCTTAGTATCCCATGTGATCAACTTTGACGTTCCCCTCATCTACGAAGATTACGTACACCGCATCGGTCGAACTGGCAGAGCTGAAAATGAAGGAAAGGCGATCACGTTTATCAACCCAGCGGAGTCCTACCATTTTGAAAAAATCGAAGAACTTATTCGGATGAAGGTTGAGGTGTTGCCCATTCCGGATGAGGTAGATGTACCCGCTACGCCTTTTGAAGAAAAACAAGGCTATGAGCGAGAGTTAGACCGTCTCAAGCAACGGGACAACCCGGACTACAAAGGAGCTTTCCATGAAAAGAGGGAGCGGCCAAAAGAAAACATTGGTAAGGGCGCAAAAGTGAAGGCGAAGAAGAAGCAAAAGAAGCCAAATAGAAATCAGCTGAAAACCAAGAACCAAAAGAATAGAGGAAAACACGGGGAGGGGTAATTCCTAAACCTAGTGAGTTGCTTTCTAGATGAATGCGAAGCGACACCTTTAAGAATCAAATTAGTAAAAAAAGAAGGGGCCATTTGGCCCCTTCTCTGTTATCGGTCTGTACGGGTATTGGTTCCGTCCACTGGAGTCCGCTGCTCTCTATTGGCAAGGTCCCAAGCGGTATGGAAGATCAAATGTGCCCGCTTGCTCATCAAAGGAAATTCAATTTTGTCTACCGTATCGGTTACCTGGTGGTAGTCGTCGTGTACCCCATTGAAGAAAAATATCACTGGGATATTGAACTTGGCAAAATTGTAGTGGTCAGAGCGGTAGTAAAAACGATTGGGATCGTCTTCAGCGTCGTATCTGTAATCTAGGATAAGGTTGGTATAGGTGATGTTGTTGTACTCATTGATTTTTTTCAAATGAGAGGAAAGCATCTCTGAGCCGATCACATACACGTAGTCCTTGTTTGCTTCTTTCTGGTATTCGTAGTCAATTCTACCAACCATGTCAATGTTGATGTTATTGACCGTGTTTGCAATTGGGAAAACAGGGTTTTCAGAGTAATACTCAGAGCCCAACAATCCTTTTTCTTCTCCAGTAACATTCAAAAACAAAATGCTTCTTCTTGGCTTCACGCCATCTTTGGCTGCCAATGCAAAGGCTTCAGCAATTTCCATCACAGAAACTGTTCCTGAACCATCGTCATCTGCACCATTGAATGCATCTCCAGTAGCGCTTACGCCCACGTGGTCGTAGTGTGAGGAGATCACCAATACTTCTTCTTTCTTATCTGTTCCTTCCAAGAAGCCCATTACATTGACCGCATCGACAGGAGTTTTAGTCTTCACGATCTGGTAGCTTGCTTTTTGCGAAGCAATGGATTCAGGATTGGTTTTGGCTGCTTCCTTCAAGGTCTCTACAGATGCACCAAACAATTGAGCCATCTTGTCTGAACTCACCATAAACACTGGGCGTTGCTTGATCTCCTGATCAAAGCCAATTCGGCCATTTCCAGCCATGGACTTGTAACGATTGGCGATGCGGTCAAAATTAGCTTGTCCTTCCATGGTCACAATCACGATGCCAGCAGCTCCAGCGTCCATCACCTTGGTCACCAAGTCATTGCTTCGTACGCCCACAGCCCACAGTCCTACGAGTTTGCCCTTTACGTTCACTTTGGCAAGGTTTTCATCGTTTACCAAGCCTAAGAACACGAGGTCTGTTTTCACTGCTTTCGCTAGATTGCCGTCTCCAGTAAAGACAAAGTCCGTGTTTTCCACCAACTTGGTTTTTCCGATCTGAAGACTCACTTGTGTGAAGCGGGAACTTACCAAAGGAACATTCTGGAAGTAGCTACCCGCATTTGGGGCGGTTAAGCCGAGGCCTTTGTAAAAATCAGCTAAGTAGTTGGCGGCAATTTTTCCTTCTGGAGAGCCGGTATCACGGCCCTTCATCTCGTCAGATGCCAGATAAGTAAGGTGCTTGGTAAGATCCTCCACCGTAATGGTGTTGGCATACTTTACTTGAACAGGGTTTTGAGCCCAGGCTGTCGTGAGGGTTGCAATCCCCAATACAGCACTCAATAGGTATTTATTTTTCATTTTTTTTCGTTTAAGGCCCTAAGCTAGCTATTTTTTTTGCCCTCAAAAAAACCGCTTAACAATTCTGCGTGTTATGGTATAAAATTTCGAAGTTGTACCTCGGCAATTCCTTGCGGAAAGTATACCTTTGTACTCGTAAAATCGGAAAGAATTCACACCCAAATAGTTCATACGTTCTACCCCTTACTTATGCAGATCAATCTTAATACTGCTGTCAAATTTGAGAGCAGACACAATGGCCCGACAGAGGCGGAAGTTGCAGCGATGTTGGAAAAAATCGGAGTCTCAAGCTTGACCGAACTTATCAACCAAACTGTACCTCAATCCATTCAGTTGGAGCGGCCACTTCAGCTTCCAGCAGCCCAGTTGGAGTCTGACTTTTTGAAAAATTTCAAAAAATTGGCATCTAAGAACAAGGTATTCACTTCTTTTATCGGGTTAGGGTACTACGATACGCAGGTGCCAGGAGTGGTACTTCGTAACGTCTTGGAAAATCCAGGATGGTACACTGCCTACACTCCTTACCAAGCTGAAATTGCACAAGGTCGATTGGAGGCCTTGATCAACTTCCAGACGGTAGTGATTGAGTTGACTGGAATGGAACTTGCCAATGCATCCTTGCTCGACGAGGGTACTGCTGCAGCGGAAGCCATGACCATGCTTCATGCCGTGAAGCCTCGGGAGAAGAAAAATGCGAACACCTACTTTGTAGATGAAAAGGTATTCCCTCAGACCAAGGCATTGTTAATTACTCGTGCTGAGCCTATCGGTATCAACTTGGTGTTTGGTCCTTTGTCTTCTTTGGATTTAACAGATCCAGAATTGTATGGAGCGATGTTCCAGTATCCAAACATGGACGGCGAAGTTTTGGACTATACTGCTTTGGTGGCAGCGGCTAAAGAAAATAAGGTATTGACTGCTTTTGCTTCTGACCTTTTGGCATTGACCCTATTGACCCCTCCAGGTGAAATGGGTGCAGACGTGGTGGTAGGTTCTGCCCAGCGTTTTGGCGTACCTATGGGTTATGGTGGACCACATTCTGCATTTTTTGCAACCAAAGAAGAATTTAAGCGCCAGATTCCTGGCCGTATCATTGGGGTTTCCATCGATCGAGCTGGAAACAAGGCTTACCGTATGGCGCTGCAAACTCGTGAGCAACACATCAAACGAGAAAAAGCAACTTCCAACATCTGTACTGCACAGGTTTTGCTTGCCGTGATGTCAAGCTTTTATGCGGTGTATCACGGACCTACAGGTCTAAAAAACATAGCACTTCGTACGCATGGCCTAGCCAAGTTGACGGCGAAAGGATTGGAGAAGTTGGGCTTTACCTTAGGCACTAACTCCTATTTTGATACCTTGATGGTGCAGGTAGATGCAGCCACACAAACCAAGGTGAAGGCACTTGCTACAGAGGCACAAATCAACTTTAGGTACCAAGAAGGTGCAATTTTCATTGCATTTGATGAGGCCAAAACAATCGCAGATGCCCAACAAGTACTCGCAATTTTTGCAGGTGCCAAGGGGCTAAGCTCTCCTTTCAGTGCAGAAATGGCTGATTCCCTTCAATTGGAATGGCCAGCTGCGCTAGTGCGAACCTCTGCTTACCTTACCCATCCGGTATTCAATAATTACCATAGCGAGCATGAAATGCTACGCTACATCAAGAAGCTAGAGTCTAAAGACCTTTCTTTGGTGCATTCCATGATTTCCTTGGGTTCTTGCACCATGAAGTTGAATGCAACTGCTGAAATGATCCCAGTGACCTGGCCTGAATTTGGTCAAATCCACCCTTTTGCACCTATTGATCAGACGGAAGGCTATCAGGAGTTATTTACCAACCTACGAACTTGGTTGACCGAGATCACTGGATTTGCAGACACCTCACTGCAACCTAACTCTGGAGCACAAGGCGAGTATGCGGGATTAATGGTGATTCGTGCCTATCACCTCAACAGAGGCGAGGGACACCGAAATGTAGCCTTGATTCCTACTTCTGCCCACGGTACCAACCCAGCATCTGCTGTGATGGCTGGCATGAAAGTGGTATTGGTCAATTGCGATGACAAGGGAAATATTGATGTAGAAGATCTAAAAGCTAGAGCTGAAGAGCATGCAGGTGAACTATCCTGCTTGATGGTGACCTATCCTTCTACTCACGGCGTATTTGAGGAGGCAATTCAAGAAATATGTGCAACCATTCATTCGTATGGTGGTCAAGTGTACATGGATGGCGCCAACATGAATGCTCAGGTTGGAGTAACTTCTCCTGGACGTATTGGGGCAGATGTTTGCCACCTCAACTTACACAAGACCTTCTGCATCCCTCACGGTGGTGGAGGACCTGGTATGGGTCCAATTTGCGTAGCTGCGCACTTGGCTCCTTTCCTTCCAAGTAATCCTTTGGTAAAAACCGGGGGTGAGCATGCAATAACTTCGATTTCTTCTGCTCCTTACGGTAGTGCAAGTATTCTTCCGATTTCCTATGCCTACATCTCCATGATGGGAGGCGATGGACTTACTCGCGCTACGCAAATGGCGATCTTGAATGCCAACTACATCAAGGAAAGATTGAGCGGAAATTACCCATTGCTTTATACAGGTTCACAAGGGCGAGCGGCGCACGAAATGATCGTGGATTGCCGTTCCTTCAAAGAAGTAGGAGTGGAGGTAGAAGATATCGCCAAGCGCTTGATGGATTATGGTTTCCACGCACCTACGGTATCTTTCCCAGTTGCAGGAACCTTGATGATTGAGCCTACCGAATCTGAAACCAAAGCAGAGTTGGACAAATTCTGTGATGCTATGCTTGCCATTCGTGAAGAAATCAGAGAAATCGAAGACGGAAGAGCGGATCGAGTAGAAAACGTACTCAAAAATGCACCGCATACTGCTACCATGGTCTTGACTGGAACTTGGGAGATGCCTTATTCAAGAGAGAAAGCCGTATTCCCTGCTCCTTT
>JBILBQ010000116.1:0-7153 GCA_044353615.1 Algoriphagus sp.
CCTAGTTTACTTCTGGAAAAAAAATAGAAATAGCTTCTACTGATATGTATTCAAGCTTTTGGGATAATTTAAAAAACGCATTTAACCGTCGGGACAATAGCTTATACAAGCTAATGGCCATCAACCTCATTGCTTTTTTTATCCTGTTGATTTCGCGTGTAGTCATGACCCTTAGCGGCTTTGGAGAAGTCTACAAAGAAGGACTGAAGTGGATCATGATGCCTGCGTCCTTGCCTACGCTTGCCAAACAACCTTGGTCTATCTTCACCTACTTCTTTTTGCATGAGGGGCTTTTTCATATCCTTTCCAACCTGCTTTTCCTTTACTATTTTGGACTCCTCATCCATCAATATTTAGGGAGTAGGAAGCTGACCAACTTGTACATTCTGGGCGGAGTATTTGGAGCAGGATTTTATGTGTTGATGTACAACATTGCTCCCTACTTTTCAGGAGCAGTGGACACCTCTTTTATGCTTGGTGCCAGTGCAGGAGTATTTGCTGTGGTGGTAGGAGCTGCTACGCTTGCGCCACAAACGACCTTCGTGCTTTTTTTATTGGGGCCAGTTAAAATTGTCTACATCGCTGCATTTTATGTGCTCCTTTCTTTTGCCAATTCTATAGGGGAAAATGCTGGTGGAGAAATAGCACACTTGGGAGGGGCCATGTTGGGTTATGGTTACATTGTCGCATTGAGAAGAGGCTGGGACTTGGGTATCCCCATCCAGAAAGTGGGACTATTTTTCGAAAATCTGGGGACTAGACGTGCTCCGAAAGTAAGTTACAGAAGGACTTCCTCCGCCAAACCAACCGGTACAAATCCAGAGAAAAAGGAGACCCTCAGCCAGGAGGAAGTAGATAAAATCCTTGACAAAATTGCCGATAAGGGATACGAGGGACTCACGAAGGAAGAAAAAAGAAAACTTTTTGAATATAGTAAGAAGTAAGTGCAATCTGTCAACAGCTAACAGTCCACTGTCGACAGCTGAGTCGTTATTTGACTGGGTTTAGCATCCATACTTCGTACCTGGTACTTGGTACATTGTAGTGTGGTCCTTCAATCGTCAACTTTGAACCATTCTGTCAATAGCTAACAGTCCACTGACGACAGCCGAGTCGTTATCTGACTGGGTTTAGAATCCATACTTCGTACCTGGTACATTGTACTGTGGTCCGTCGACCGTCAACTGTTGACAAGATTTAGCCCTTATTTTCCGAGTGGAAATTGCAGACCGAAGCGAAAGTAGGTTTGCTGTATGCCTTGGCTTTGAAATTTGAATTCGGTACTAAGACCCACCCAGTCGGTGATGGGTATGACCGCGCCCACACCCACATTTGCTCCGCTGTAGTTTCGGCGAGTGCCAGCAGTGTTAGGTTGAGGATTTTCAGTAGTTAAACTGTAGCCACTGACCACATAGACCTGGGATTTACCTTCAGAGAGGTAGTAGCGAAGGTCAGCACTAAAGTTGCTCGACCTGCCAACCGCCGGGAATATTTGGGTATAGCTTGGCATCAATCCAAATTTGGGGGCGAAAAAATACTCCCAGCCAAGTCCAATACCGGGTTCGTCCAATCTCAAACCATATTGACCCAAGACATGGAGCCTGGAATCCCCTTGTTCCTGCGCTTGCAGCACGTTGAATGATCCAAAAATCAGGAAAGTCAGGAGTACTAAGTTTTTCATAGCGGCATTTTTTACGAAGCTACCAAATCCCTTTCGTAGTCCAAATTATTCCACTACTTGGACCAACCGGCCCAACCTGCCTCGCTGATCTATGCCTTCTAAGATCAGCAGATGCCGGGTTGCAGTTTCTGAATTGTAATAGGATAGGCTAGCCTTTCCTGCTCGATCGGTACTGATCTGTGGATTCCAATACAAGGTAGCGCGCTGGTCTGGTTTGGTATTGGCCGCAGAATTCTCCTCGTATTTGGGGCTGTAGAAGGTTCGAGCGGTGGAATAGCCACTGTATTTGGTCACCAAGGTTCCTCCAACACTATTATAGGAAACACTTGTGCCTGCCTTGGTGTAGACGGCGATGACCCCATTTCCTCCTTGAGAGCCAAAGATTGCCGTGCGAGCAGGGTCCTTAAATACCTCTACGCTTTCCACATCTCGTGGACTGATTTGCGCAAGTGTGCTTGCATCTACGGGCACATTGTTGAGCATGTACATGGGTTCTACCCCTGCTTGGAGCGAGCCTACTCCGCGAATCAGTACCGTGGCATTGAATCCATCAAAGGTGACGCGTACCCCGGCTACACGACCTTGGATCAGCTGAAAAATATTGATAAATCCTTGACCTCCTGGAATGTCCTCTGGCTTGATCACCGCATCGCCTTCTCCATAGATTTTACGTGCCTGGGTCTGCTCCTCCTGGAGGGTCTCCGCCACTACGGTGATTGCATCCAGTTCCCTGTCTATTGTGGCTCCATCGACCTCTTGCATCAGGTTTCGCTTGCGGACAGTGGCAGCCAATCCTTCAGGCCAAACGCTTGTGGTTGGATAGACGCCCCCCAGCTGGTTAAATGGCAGTTTGGGTACAGCAATAGCTAGGTTAATAAAATTTCGAGCACGAAGGTCTTCTGCAGTAAGCGTGACTGCAAGGGAATCTTGGTACCGAAGATCTGTCAACAAGAAGTTCCCATCTGGACCATATTCCGTGGAAAGAAGTTCAACGCCATCCCCAACAAGGGCTGTGATTTTTCCTCCTCCCAATCCTTTTTTGGTTGGGCTTTGTTCCTGTATTTTTCCGGAAATGGTAATTCCCTGTTCGATGTAAAAGCCCTGATCAGGCAATTGGTTTTGGAGTACATTCCCCCAATCAAATCGAGTCCAGCCATGAGTCAATAGGACCAGATCGAGCTGCTCGATAGCATTGGGAATATCTTTTCTAAAATAATATCCAGGACGATAGACTGTTCCCTTCAGGTCACTACTTAGAAGTAGGTGAGAAAAGAGCGTTCCCTGCAAATCACTTTCATCCGCCACTTGATCCAGATCGACCACCGACAGGGAAAAGTTTGCTGGCGCGATGCTATCGAGGAACGAACTCTTGAGCTCCAAGTTTACTTTTCCACGGGGTTGAAGGGATTTGTTTGGAGTGGACAACTCCAGGGTCAATTCATCCTTATTTTGAACAAATACGAGTCGCTCCAATAGGGGTCTACCCTGCTGATCAAGTAGGGCAATCGTATGGATGCCACTTGGAAGGGTTTTCTTTGGGATGCGCACACCCCAGACTCCATTTGTAAGGGTTCCTTCGGCCATGTAATTGATCAATCCTCGGGTATGGCTTACCAGCAGGAGCTTTCCGGTAATGCCCTCGCCTTGGATAATTGCGGAGATAAAGGTGCCGTCTTTAGGATTTTGAACTTGAATGCTGAGGCCTTTCTCCAAGGCTTTTGGCAGCAAGATTTTACGCGTTATACCCCGTGTACTGTCTTGGATAATGGCGACATAATCAGATTTTTTGGGCGTAAACTCCAATTTCCCTAATCCAGCTTCATTGGTGGTAAACTGAGTTCCTTCCTCCTCTGCTATACTTCCTTGAAGCTGGAGGGGGCTACCATCTGGATATACGGCACGAATGGCTACCGTTGATTTTTTTCCAATTACCCAATTTCCACCTTCTGGCAAAAATTGAATATCTGCAGCTTCCAAGGCATAAGGAAGCTTTACTTTTTGAATGATGGTATAGCCTGGGCTTTCTTCAAAAGAAAGGGCAAGGTGTTGGGAAGGATGGGGGGAATTGGGTATGGAAAAACCAAATTCCGTTGTGCCTTGGGCATTCAGTTGAAGGTTTTGACTGAAGAGTTCATCCTCGCCCGCGATGGCCTGCAACTTGATGGATCGATTGCTCAAGGGTTCACCGGCTGCATTGATTCCTTGAAGGGATAATTTGTACCGAACCTTTTCATTTTCTAATCGAATGTCGAGCACTTCTACTTTAGGTAAAAAAGTACCACCTAGGCCATCTACTACTTGCACTTGTTGCGTGAAAAAGTAGTCTTCTCCAAAATTGCGCATCCAAGTGGTGTAGGCTTTGAGTTGGTAAGTACCCGTCTTCCCAAAGCTGGGAAAGTTAAAATCTCCAGCTCCACGGCCATTTTCCAAGTAAATAACTTTTTGAGCGACGCGAAGGCCATCCCCGTCAAACAAGTCTACATAGAGTGTTTTGCTGAGTGGGGAAGGGAGCTGCTCACCGCCTGCAACAACATAAGCGGAGAACCAGAGGTCATCTCCTAGCGTGTAGGTAAATTTATCCAAGTGGAGGTAGGCCTTTTCAACTGGAAATTCATCCTGATAGCTTTTGAAGTAGTCTTGAATTTGTTTGGGTAGTCCTTCTTGAGCTTGAGTTGGAACTGAAAAAATGAAGAAGCCAAGAAAAAAAAGTGGGGAAAGGATGTATTTCATAGAAAAAATTTTGTGGTGTTAGAAGCTTTAACCGATTAGAAGGCCTTAGGGTTGTTCTGTCGGACTATTATTTTCCGAAGGCTGGAGTTGAGCTACTTCATTCTTGTTGGCAAGCTGTCCACAGGCGGCATCAATATCCTGTCCTCTGGACTTGCGTACCTTTGCAATGATTCCCTGTCCTTCCAATACGCGGAGATACATGTCCACTGCTTCTTGGGAGGCCTGTCTGAATTCCCCTTCATCGATGGGGTTGTATTGAATGAGATTCACCTTGGAAGGGATGAGTTTGCAAAATTTGGCAAGGGCCTTGGCATGCCGCTCGTCGTCATTGATTCCTTCCCAGATGACATATTCATAGGTTACTTTTCGCTTGGTACGGGCGTACCAAAAGGATAAGGCGTCGGCCAAATCTTCCAGCGGGTTCACCTCGTTGATCGGCATCAGGCGGGTACGGGTCTCGTTGATGGCGGAGTGGAGGGAGATGGCTAGGTTAAACTTAACCTCATCCTCTGCCATTTTGCGAATCATCTTCGGAATCCCCACTGTGGAGAGGGTGATTCTACGGGGAGCCATGCCCAACCCATCCGCGGAAGTGATTTTATCGATCGCGCCGATTACATTGGCGTAGTTGAGTAGGGGTTCTCCCATCCCCATAAAGACGATGTTGGTCAGAGGCCGCTGAAAATAGGTTTCCGCCTCATCTTTGATGGCGACTACCTGGTCATAGATTTCATCTGAATTGAGATTTCGCATGCGCTTTAATCGAGCAGTTGCGCAAAAATTGCAATCCAAACTGCATCCCACTTGAGAAGAGATGCAGGCTGTAATCCGTTTGGTGGTGGGGATAAGCACCGATTCGACGATTTTATCATCGAAGAGTTTGACTGCATTTTTGATGGTACCGTCACTGCTGTGCTGCATCAGATCCACACGGATGTGGTTGATGGTAAAGTGGGTTTTGAGCAGTTCCCGAGTGGAAAGTGAAATGTTGCTCATCTCATCAAAATTCTTCAGCGACTTACTCCAAAGCCATTCGTACACCTGCTTGGCCCGGAACTTTTTGTCTCCCTGCTCAAGAAAGAATTCTTCCAGTTCGGGCAAACTTAATTTACGGATGTCTTTTTTCTGAAGTTCCACGCCACAAAGGTAGGGATTGAAATTGGGAAAGCAGACAGGATTGGCCAATGCCATTCAAAATTAATGGGTCATGCCTTCTGTTTTTATTGCGAGTTTCCTGCTTCCTTTTCTTGGAAAAAGAAGGGGATTCAAGAACATATCTCTTATTTTTGTAGGGAAAATTCTAACCCCTTGCTATGCGCCAATCTTGGTGGAAATTTCTTACTGTAGGGCTATTGATGTACACGCTTGTTGGCGGGCTGCTGTTGGAGGTTCCTAGGCTTCCCATCCTGAATGAGACCATCCGCGCGCTTCATTTTCATGTGACCATGTGGTTTGGAATGATATTGATGCTCCTCGTTGCGGCCTGGAATAGCGTCAAGTATCTGAGAAGCAATGAGCTGAAGTACGACGACATCGCCTTGGAGTTTACCAATGCAGCCATTTTGTTTGGAGTATTGGGAATCGTAACGGGCATGCTTTGGGCCAAATTTACCTGGGGAGATTATTGGAGTGGAGATCCGAAGCAGAATGCCTCTGCGATTGGCTTACTCATGTACTTCGCCTATTTAGTTTTGAGAGGCAGCCTTTCAGATGCACAGCAGCGAGGCAGAATTGCTGCGGTGTATAACCTTTTTGCCTTTGCTGCCTTCATCCCCTTGATCTTTGTATTGCCACGTCTTACCGATAGCCTTCACCCAGGAAATGGGGGAAATCCTGGCTTCAATGCCTACGATTTGGACTCCAAACTCCGGCTTGTATTTTACCCTGCCATTATAGCTTGGACACTTTTGGGAACTTGGATTGCAACTGTTCGTGTTCGTATCCGTAGGCTAGAGCGAGAAGTGGAGGAAAACCGTATTAACGATTGATCGATGAAAAAATTTGTGCTATTTATTTTGATGAGTATGTCTCTTGTGGCGGTTCAGGCCCAGGAAAAAATTGCCGTTACTGCTGCTGATTACAGCAACAACGAAGTAGAAATGGCAGACCTCATGCGAAGTGAAGGTAAAATATATGTGTTGGTGGGGGTGATTGTGTTGATTTTCATTGGCCTGCTGGCTTATGTGATTCAAACAGACCGGAGGGTTTCCAAGTTGGAAAAAAGTAGAACAAATTAATTAGGGATAAGACATGAAGAAGGGACATTTAATTGCCTTGGGAATTATTGCCGTAGCGATTGCGATCATCCTCACCTCAATTGGTGATGCGAGTAGCTACGAGAGTTTCACCACTGCCTTGGAGATGAAGCAGGAGGGTGAGGACAAGGCCATCCACGTGGTGGGCAAGCTCCAGAAAGATGCCGCAGGGCAAGTAGAAGGGATTGAAGTCAGAGAAGATAAAACCTCCTTCACCTTTATGTTGGTGGACAACGAAGGGACTACACAAAAAGTATTTTACAATCAGCCCGTGCCGGCGGATTTTCATCGATCTGAGCAAGTAGTGGTCATTGGTAGCTACCGGGATCAAGAAATCTTTGTGGCAGACAAGATCCTCATGAAGTGTCCTTCCAAGTACCAAGAAACAGACGTTCAAGCTGCGGGCATCTGATGGTAAATTCTATTCCAAGTAAAATCGTATGATAAATACCTTTGTGGGCAATTTTGGTCACCTGACTACCTTGGT
>JBILBQ010000117.1:0-7103 GCA_044353615.1 Algoriphagus sp.
TTGTACCAACTCGGTCGACTGGAAGTGCAGCCTGTTAAAGCTTAAAACCAACTTATGAATCAATTTACCAAGAAAAATACCAAGCCAGCTCCGGCTCGAGGGGCGAATCCAGATCGAAGACAGGTAAAAAAGAAAGAATCGACCCTTGACCCAAGGCTTTTCGTAAAGAAAGCACAGCCGAGTGGACAGGAGGGATTTCGAACTGAAAAAACCTTTTCAGAATTGGGCTTAAGCCCGAAGTTGCTTCAAAATATCCTAGCAAAAGGATATGAAACGTTGACCAACATTCAGGAACAATCCATCGTCCCGCTCCTTCAGGGGAGAGACATGTTGGGTATATCCAAGACCGGATCAGGAAAAACCGCCGCCTTCTTGATTCCCATCATTGAACATGCACTTAAGGATCCGCGTAATTATACAGCGCTGGTAGTAACACCTACTCGCGAACTTGCTTTGCAAATTGAAGAGGAATTCAAAAGCCTTGCTGCTGGCATGTCTTTGTATTCTTCAACCTTTATTGGAGGAACTAATATTAATTCCGATCATCAGAAACTGCAGCGCAAACTTCAAGTGATTGTAGGCACGCCAGGAAGGCTTTTAGACCTTTCAGACCGTCGTGTTCTAGATCTTAGAAAAGTGAACACGCTTGTTTTGGATGAGTTTGACCGAATGTTGGATATGGGCTTTATCCTAGATGTCAATAAACTGGTCAATCGAATCGGGTCGAGAGATCAAACACTCTTGTTTTCAGCAACGCTAGAGCCTGGGCAAAAGAAATTAATTGATGGCCTACTTTCTAATCCTGTGGAAGTGAAAGTTTCTACCGGGGCTACCACAAATGAAAATATTGAACAACAAACCATTCGGGTTCCAGAAGGACAAGATAAGTTTGATGTACTGGCTGACTTGTTCGCAAACCCTGAATTGGAGAAAGTAATTCTATTTACTGAAACTAAAAGGCTAGCGGATCGTTTAGCTAAGAAGTTAATTCAAGCCGGGATCAAAGCCGGCCAAATTCACGGAGATAAGTCCCAGAATTTTCGAAATAGAATGATCGATGAATTCAAGAGTGGGGACATCCGCGTATTGGTGGCGACCGACGTTGCCGCCAGAGGGATCGATGTAGCTGATGTGAGCCATGTGATCAACTTTCAGCTACCGATGACCATGGATGCATACATTCATCGTATCGGAAGAACTGGCAGAGCCGGCAAAGTAGGTCATGCCATCACATTTGTAAACTAAACCACTTGCATGTCAAAAAATCAAAACACATTTATTAAAAAACAAAAAGCGGAGCTAAGAAAGAGAAAGCAGAAAGATAAAATGGAGAAGAAACTTGAGCGAAAAGGACAACCAAAAGATGGAAGTCTCGACAACATGATCGCTTATGTGGATGAATTCGGTAATATCTCTGATACTCCTCCTGAACCGCCAGTAGAGAAAAAATTTATTTCAAATCAGTCCAATCAAAATCGAGTAAAAACAAATCAAAATTTCAAAAATCATGAATGAAGGAACAGTAAAATTCTTTAACACAACCAAAGGCTTTGGATTCATTACCCCATCTGATAATAGTGAGGACGTATTCGTTCACCACACAGGTTTGGTTCACGAAATCCGTGAAAATGACAAAGTGGTTTACGAACTAGTACAAGGAAAGAAAGGCATCAATGCTGTAAACGTAAAAGTGGTTAAATAATCACAATACTACCCTTGAGGTAAAATCCCCAGGTGATTCAATCGCTTGGGGATTTTTTATTTCATTTTTTCAATCAAGAAGTTTAGCTTTAACAACTCCTTGATTTAGTTTTGAATTTTAAGTGCCTACTTCTTTAACTCCATTCCTTAAAACCCTAGACCCATGAAAAATAGCCCGATTTACCTCTTTTCTTTCCTCCTTCTACTTTCTTGCGCTCCCAAAGAAAAGGAAGCAGAGACGCTTTCGAGCACTAGTCCAGAAACCAACCTAAATAATGAAGCTATGCCAGATTCCGTTCTTCGCCATGTAGTCCTTTTTGGATTTAAAGCAACTTCCTCTCAGCAAGATGTCGATGGGATAGTATCAGCTTTTCAAGCACTACCCTCAAAAATTACAGAGATCAAAGGCTTTGAATGGGGAACAAACTCCAGTCCGGAAGGGCTCAACCAGGGTTTAACGCATGCCTTTACCGTGACCTTCCACTCGGATGCGGACCGTGATACCTATATCCCGCATCCTGCTCACAAAGAGTTTGTAGCTCTCTTGGGGCCACATTTGGATAAAGTAACGGTAATTGATTATTGGACGAAAGAGTAACCTGCCTACGGCAGGCCTGCTTAACTTCCTGCCTGCCAGGTAGTGTCTCTTTTCTTGCCTCTCGGTTCTTTTTTCTGGAAGCGTCTTGCTACTTGCCTGCCTGTCGGCAGACAGGATACTAGTTACTTGATACTTAACCTAATGTCGAACGCTGAACGCTCAGTGCAGAATGAAGAAGTGGTGATTCGTATAACATTCGAATCTCCTGGCATGATGCATAAAGTCTCGCCTGCCTGCCTGCTTCACTTCCTCATGAAGAGGTAGGAGGGATATAAAACATGTTGCCTTGAAATCGAGTTGATCGGTATGCAGTATTCACTTCTTCCTCAGGAATCTGGGAACTTGCTTCCTTTTCATGGGGAAGCCTATTTCCATCCGGATTTTTTACCCTTGAAAGAAGCGGATCATTTTTTTAAGGTTCTGCAGGAAGGATTAGCGTGGCAGCAGGAGCCAATCTGGATGTTTGGCAAGCAAATCCTTCAGCCTCGACTTACGGCGCTCTATGGGGACCCTAAGGTGTCGTATGGGTATTCTGGGATCGCGATGCAGGCCTTGACATTTACTGCGGAATTGGAACGCATCAAAAAGCGACTGGAAGAATTTACGCAGCATGAGTTCACGCACGTGCTCTGCAACTATTACCGAGATGGTCAGGACAGCATGGGTTGGCATCGAGACAACGAAGCTGTGCTAGGCAGAAATCCAAAAATAGCCTCAATCACCTTTGGCGCCAGTCGATCTTTTCAACTGCGGCCCTATACCGAAAAAGAACCTAAAGTGAATCTTGAACTCTCCCATGGAAGTCTATTGCTTATGGAAGGGGAGAGCCAACACTACTGGGAACATCAGCTCCCTAAAACCAAAAAGGTACAAGAGCCTCGAATCAACCTCACTTTTAGGAAGTTACTAGGCTAGCGCAAGCTTGAAACAGAAGTTTAGATTGGCTTAGTCAACTACCCACAGGTAGTCCTTGTAGCCTGCAGCCTCCATTTGGGATTTGGGTACAAACTTCATGGCTGCGGAATTCATGCAATAGCGTAATCCGGTAGGAGCAGGACCATCGTAAAATACATGTCCCAAATGTGAGTTTCCAAGTTTACTGCGAACCTCTACACGCATCATGCCGAGGGTTTTGTCGACAGGCTTGTCAATCACTCGAGCATCGATTGGCTTGGTGAAACTCGGCCATCCAGATCCTGATTCGTACTTATCCTTTGAGCTAAATAGAGGGGTGCCAGTGACTACACAAACATAGATTCCTTCCTCCTTATTGCCATTGTATTCGTTCTCAAAGGCAAATTCGGTGGCACCTTCCATGGTCACTTCGTACTGCAGCTCGTTCAACTCTTTTTTGAGTTCATTTTTGGATGGAGCTGGGTATTTTTTAGCACTCAATTCAGGCCAGTGCTTTTGAATAAAAGCATCTCTTCCCGAACCTCTTCGGTACGAATAGTAATCTTGAGGGCTCTTTTTGTAGTAATCTTGGTGGTAGTCCTCCGCTGGGTAGAAGTTGGTGAACTTGATGATGGGAGTGGCTACCGGCTTTGAAAATCGTTTGGACTGATCCAGGCGCTTTTTGCTTTCCTCGGCTACCTTTTTTTGTTGGTCGTTGTGAAAGAAGATGGCAGACTCGTATTGAGTACCTCGATCAAAAAAAGATCCCCCCACATCCGTTGGGTCGTAGGTTTGCCAGAAAATATCCACTAGTTCAGCATAGCTGATCACCTCTGGGTCAAAGGTAATTTGCACGGATTCCCGGTGGGAAGTTTTGCCTCCAGCTACTTCGCCGTAGGTAGGGTTTTTTTCTTTTCCTCCGGAATAACCCGATACCACGGAAATCACCCCGTCAAGGTCCTCAAATGGGGCTTCTACGCACCAAAAGCAACCTCCGGCAAAAGTAGCTACTTGCTGAGTGGCCGAGAATACTTCTTTTGGAGATTCGGCAGTTGGGGTATTTTGAGAATCTGTGGATGGGGTAGTACCCCCGCCACAGGCAAGGAACAGGGATGCAATGAGCGCGATCATGGGATAGCTAAATTTTGAATTAATTTTCATTTCCAAGGATTTCCGAGCAGCTTTTGAAGTGCATGCCGGTGACAATCTTTCAACACGAAACCAGGCAAGGCTGTTTCAAAAATAGGGGATTATTTTAGTGGAAGTTATTTAAGGATTTCAAAGGCCTTCACTAATTTTCAATTGGAGTTGTGGATTTTTGATAAAAGGGGGAGAAAAATTGAAGAACTCTTTTAGATTTGTATATGCCGTTTTGGTGTCTTATGCTATGAAATCACTGTTCCAACGTACCTTATGGTTTGCACTTGCGCTGTTTTTTAGCCTTTCCGTAGGTTCATTAAAAGCTCAGGAAGAAGGATTTGTACCTCTATTTGATGGACAAAGTTTGACAGGATGGGTGGGCAACAAAAGTTCCTACCTCGTCAAAGATGGAATGATCGTCATCGAGCCCCAAGGAGGAGGAGGTGGAAATTTATACACCGAAAAGGAATACGGAAATTTTGTGCTCCGATTTGAGTTTCAATTGACCCCTGGAGCCAACAATGGGTTGGGGATTCATGCTCCTTTGGAAGGAGATGCGGCCTATGTGGGCAAGGAACTCCAGATTTTGGACAATGAAGCAGAAAAATATGCAAGCCTACAGCCCTACCAATACCATGGATCGGTGTATGGGGTGATCGCTGCCAAGCGGGGGTATTTGCTGCCTACAGGTGAATGGAATAAGCAGGAGGTACGCGTGCAGCATCCTTACATCACCGTTGTACTCAATGGAGAGGTGATCTTGGAAGGCAATTACTTGGAAGCTAGTAAAAATGGCACCTTAGACAAAAAAGAACACCCAGGGCTTCAACGAAGCCGAGGACATATTGGATTTTTGGGCCATGGTGATGTGGTCCGATTCCGGAGTATCAACATTAAAGAATTACCCTAAACCCAAGAAGCCCCTTTTTTCATGAAAAAAAATTATCAAGTAATCGATCGTAGAGACTTTATCAAGAAGTCTGCGCTTGGCATAGCAGGATTATCTCTTGCCCCAGCACTTTTGGCAGAGGTAGCCGCCAAAGGCAAGCTTCGAACCGTTCACATAGGTTTGGGAGGAATGGGAATGGAGGATTTGCGAGCCATCTCCAGCCATGCCATGGTAGAAGTAGTGGGGCTTTGTGATGTGGATTCAAATGCCTTAAGTAATGCAACAGCTCTATTTCCTAAAGCAAAGACCTACGCGGATTACCGCTTGCTTCTGAGTGAAATGGAAGATCAGTTTGACGCGGTCGTGGTCTCTACCCCTGACCATACCCATGCTCCAGCCTCTTTGATGGCTATGGAGATGAACAAGGCGGTGTACTGTCAAAAACCATTGACTCACCATGTTACTGAGGCGAGAGCCATGAAAAAGTTGGCTGAAGACAAAAAGCTGGTTACTCAAATGGGGATCCAGGTCCACTCATTTTACGATTACAAACTGGCTACACTACTCATTCAATCCGGAATTATTGGGAAGGTGCATACCGTACGTGCTTGGTCTCCCAAAAACTGGGGATATGACGGCAAAGAACCCAACGGTAGCGATGCAGTGCCAAGCAATTTGAATTGGAACCTCTGGTTGGGTACTGCTCCTGAGCGGGATTTCAAGGAAGGAGTTTACCATCCAGGTAACTGGCGGAAGTTACTAGACTACGGTTGTGGTACACTAGGAGACATGGGGGTGCATATTTTTGACACGCCCTACAATGCACTTCAATTGGATGTTCCACGTACTATTGTCAACAACTGCAGAAAGCCAACTGGTTTTGGTTTTCCAGAGAACAATATCGTGACTTATGAATTTCCAGCTACGCCATATACTACCGACACCTTGAAGTGGGTCTGGTACGATGGAGCTGGGGCACCTGCGTTGCATGAGGATTTGCAGCTTCCGAATGGAGACAAGCTTCCTGATCAAGGCGCCATGTTTATGGGCGAAAAAGGCAGATTGTTATTGCCTCACTTCCAGCAACTTCCAAGATGGATTGTGGATGGGAAGTACAAGAAGTTTGATGTAACCCCTTTCAACTTGGGTGCTCCGGTAAAAGACTATGTGGGCGAAAGCAAGAAGCATTACCACCAGTTTGTGGATGCTTGTTTGGGTAAAGGCGAATGCAGTGCTCCTTTCGAATATTCTGCTCGCTTGACTGAGACCATCTTGCTTGGGGTGATTGCAGGTCGTTTTCCAAACGAAACCCTACATTGGAATAGTAAAAAGGCAAAATTTGCGGAGCGAAAAGCCAACAAGTTCTTGGACGGCAAGTACCGTAAATTCTAAAATATGATTATCCGCAATTGTACCAGTAGCTCAAAAGAGACGTTTAACTCTGCGAATAATCGTTGACAGACCATAGGCCACGGCCTACAGGCTTTCAACGGTCCACAGCTCACTTGGTTGAACTTCAAACCTTTTTTTCTCTCGTAAGTGGTAAAAAAGTGGATAATCAGATTCTAAAGTGGAGAAAAATGGGGAAGAGCAGTTTTCCCCATTTTCTTTTACTAAAAGCTTGTTTTTCCTACATTCGGTAGTTTTTATGCCAAAGGGAATTTTTTGGGAATTGCTTTGGTTCTAAGAAATAAAAAAAGATGAAAGAATTTTGGAATGCTCGGTATGGGTCAGGGGAGTATATTTATGGAACTAATCCCAATGTATTTTTTAGCAAGGAAATCCAAAAGTTAAAGCCCGGCAAGGCACTTTTTCCTGCAGAAGGAGAAGGAAGGAACGCAGTGTTCGGAGCAGGTTGTGGTTGGGAGGTCAAGGCATTTG
>JBILBQ010000039.1:0-22468 GCA_044353615.1 Algoriphagus sp.
CCTAATCCAGCGCGATAATGGGCTCTATGTCGTCTTTGAAAAAGCGCAAAAAGGAATTGCGGCAGGTCAATTTGTGGCCTGGTATGAAGGCGAAGAATGCATAGGTTCCGGAACTATTGACTAGGCTAACTATGCATTCACTCCTGCTCAACTCACCTTCCCATGCTTGAGATCCTATTCGAGGACCAAGAGCTGGTGGTGATCAATAAGCCAGCTGGCTTATTGGTACACAAAACCGCCCTGGCTTTTGGAGAAGAAGAAAATGCCCTCATTCAACTTCGGGATCAAATCGGAAGCTGGGTAGCACCGGTTCATCGGCTAGATCGTGCCACCACCGGCTGCTTGCTATTTGCCAAAAACGAACAAGTCCTTCCCAAGTTACAGGGCATGTTTATGGAACGAGACATTCAAAAAACCTACCGCTGTCTGGTTCGAGGCATCCCCGCAGAAAAAGAAGGGCTCATCGACCATCCCCTCCGAAGTGAACGATCGGGCAAGCTCCAGGAGGCCCAAAGCAAATACAAAGTCTTGGCAGAAACCGAACAGCCTTTTGATAGCACTGGAAGGTATCCCACCAGCCGATATAGCCTGATTGAAATCGAGTTGCTTACCGGACGAACCCACCAGATCCGCAGGCATTTGGCGCATATCCGACATTACATTTTGGGAGATAAAAAGCACGGAGACAACAAGCAAAACCAGTACTTTGAAACGCACTTTGGCTTGGAACACCTACTCCTTCATGCCTGGCACTTGCAATTCACGCATCCCACCACTGGAAAAATCATTGCTGTTGGCTGTGCACTACCCCCACATTTTCAGCATATTGTTGAAAAATTAGGTTGGGCTGACTCCCAACTTCCTTTAGCACCCATATCCAATCCCGATTTTAGGTTACTTTAGTATTCTCTATTTCTTCTACTTATGAAAAAAATCGCACTACTTCTTTTTGCTGGCCTGGTATGCAGCCCAACTCTTTTTGCTCAAAAGCAGGATATTGAAAAGCGCTTCGCTTCCAAAGATGCCATCGCACAGTTTACCTACCTCGCCTCTGATGCCCTGATGGGTAGAGATCCCATTCGGCCAGAGATGAAGATGGCCTACACTTTTATAGCGCAGGAACTTGAAAAAGCGGGTGCCAAGCCACTTCCAGGAGGAAATGGATACTACCAAGATATTCCTTTCAATTTGTCTTCTCCTCCTACCAAAGGATCTGTTCAATTGGGGAACTTTTCCTTTTCCCAAGGGCAAAATCTATTGGTATTGGATGGTAACTCCTTCACTGGCACCTATGAAGTGGTGGAAGTAGGCTTTGGATCTGCAGAAGAATTTGCTGGGAAAGATTTGAAAGGAAAGATTGCCATCAGCAACGTGGGTGCACCCAATAAATTCAGCCCGAATCAATTGTTTGCTGAAGGAAGAGCCAAGGCAAAACGTGCAAAAGAAGCCGGAGCAGTAGCTTTGATCGAACGATTTAATGTTCCTTCTGTGCCTTGGCAATTGGTGTCGGGCTTCTTAAATCGACCACAAATGGGTATGTCTCAAGGAGAAACAGGCAACCTTCCTTACCTCTGGGTAGAAGATTTAAAAAACCAGTTGACCGGTACCAACCTAGGCAAAGCAACCCTTGCAGTCGAAGGAAAAGTAAATCGAAAAATCGACGGCAAAAATGTATTGGCAATGATTGAAGGAACAGATCCTCAATTGAAAAACGAATATATCCTGCTTTCCGCACATTACGACCACGTAGGCGTAGGCACTCCAGATGAAACCGGTGATTCGATCTACAACGGTGCGCGAGACAATGCCGTGGGTACGGTAGCGGTAATCAATGCTGCAAACTACTTTGCCAAAAACCCTCCTAAGCGATCCATTCTTTTTGCACTATGGACTGCCGAGGAAAAAGGATTGTTAGGTAGCGCATACTTTGCAAACAACCCTCTGGTGCCTTTGAATCAGGTAGTCTACAACCTAAACATTGACAATGCAGGCTATAATGACACCTCCATCATCACGGTGATTGGTTTGGGCAGAACCACTGCAGACTTCATGATCAATGAAGCGGTAGCTGAATTTGGATTAACAGCCAAGGCAGATCCATCCCCCGAGCAAGGGCTTTATGACCGGTCCGATAATGTGAATTTCGCGAGAAAAGGCATCCCTGCTCCTAGCTTTACCCTTGGTTTCACCGCCTTTGACGACGAGATCAACAAGTATTACCACAAGGCAGCGGATGAGGTAGATAGCTTTGACATGAACTATGCGCAGCTGTACTGGAAGTCCTATATCCTATCCGCTCAGAAAATTGCCAACTGGTCCCAAAAACCACAGTGGACTGCCGGAGACAAGTACGAGGAAGTAGGGAAGAAATTGTACGGGAATTAAGTACAAAGTACAATGTACAAAGTACAAAGTACGAGGTACCCGCCGCGGCGGGTAGGCGAAATACGAAAATGGAACTAATGTCGAATTTCGAACACTGATCAAAGAATGTCGAAGTGATGAAAACTAGTTTGCAGAGTCAGCAGACTTTCTAGTCTAATCTCTTGGCTCTTGTTTCTTGCTTCTAAATATCATTGTACTTCATACTTGGTACATTGTACTTGGTACTTCGTACATCAAACCAGCATTCCCGCTACCGTAGCCGTCATCAAACAGGCCAAAGAGGCGGCCATCAAAGCGCGCAATCCTAGACGGCTAAGATTTCCTTGCTGATTTGGAGCGATGATGGAAATACCTCCCAATTGGATTGCAATAGAACTAAAGTTAGAGAATCCACAGAGTGCATAGGTGGCAATGATCACCGACTTGGTACTTATGGATCCCGCTTCCTTCATTTCGGCAAGACTCAAGTAGGCTACAAATTCATTAATCACCGTTTTTTGGCCCAAAAGACTTCCTACTTGCAAGGTATCCACCCACTCAACGCCAATGATCCAAGCAAAAACTCGGAACACTTGGCCAAAAATATATTCCAAGGAGAAGCCTTTGAATTGACCTCCAGTAGAACTTTCTACCCAAGCATTCAAACCTGTATATTCTCCAACTAATCCGGTAAGCCCGTAATTGATGGCTGCGATCACGGCAATGAATGCCAAAAGCATCCCGCCTACATTCAACGCAAGTTTCAGCCCTTCAGCTGCACCTATTGACATGGCATCAATCAAATTCACGCCCATCGCCTCTGGGTTCACTTCCAGCTTGTCCTGCTTAATTTCCTTCTCTGTCTCCGGTATAAAAATCTTGGATAAGACAATAGCCGCTGGGGCATTCATGATGCTGGCACCCAAAAGATACGCTGCAAACTTGCTCTGCTCCTCCAAGCTATCTCCACCCAAAAATGCTACATACCCTGCGAGCACGCCACCTGCAATAGTAGCCATCCCTCCTGTCATCAAGCACATCAGCTCAGACTTACTCATCTGAGGAATAAATGGCCGCACCAAAAGCGGTGCTTCGGTTTGTCCTAAAAAGATATTTCCTGCGGCAGATAGTGACTCTGGACCGGATAGACGCATGGTACGCGCCATCACCCAAGCAATGCCATAAACGACCTTTTGCAAAATCCCTAAGTAATACAACCCTGAAGATACAGTCGAGAAGAAAATGATGGTTGGTAGCACCTTAAATGCAAATATAAATCCAAAGCTATCTCCAGCTAGGTCCCCAAAAATAAATCGGGCACCTGCTTCACTGAAGCTTAGAAATTTGACAAAGCCTTCAGATAAGAACTGAAAGGCCATTTTGACTACCTCTACTTGAGTGATTAAAAATCCGAATACCAATTGAAGTGAGATGCCAATGGCAACCAACCTCCAATCAATCTTTTTTCTATTAGAAGAGAATAAGAAAGCCACCAAAACGATGACAAGAATTCCCAATGCGCCCCTAGCGTAGTCCATGAAGTTGACGTAAATATAACTTCTAAAAATAGGGCAATCTTTAGCAAGAAAAAAGCCCCGAACAGCTTCGGGGCTTAAAAATTTAGTTTCGCTTGTTTATTTCATCCCGAATCCGGGCAGCTTTTTCGTAATCCTCATCCATAATCGCTTTATCCAACAGCGTATTCAACTTGTCTAAGCTAAAATCTTTCAATAAATTTTCTTTGGGTGAAGCCCCTTTACTCGAAACGGATTTACTTGGCTTTTTAGCCTCTTCCTTCTTATCTTCTTCCGAAAATTCAATTCCTGCTTCACATAGTATTTTTTCAGAACAGAAGATGGCAGCTCCAAATCGTACCGCTATGGCAATCGCATCTGAAGGTCTGCTGTCGATTTCAACTAGCGTAGTCTCACTCTTACTGTGGATTTTGGCATAAAAAACGCCTTCCTTAAATTCAGAAATTACGATTTTCTCAATTTCAAACTGAAAGCTATCGGAGAAAGATTTAAACAAATCGTGGGTCATTGGTCGATTCGGAATGATTTTCTCAATCTCAATGGCAATGGCTTGCGCCTCAAACATGCCAATGACAATCGGCAGCCTACGCAACCCATTTACCTCTCCCATCACCAAAGTAAAGGATCCCGATTGGGAGTGGTTGGACGAAAGCCCTAAAATTTCCAGTTCTACCAGTTTTTCCACAAAAATTATTGAGCCGCTTTAAGTGCTGCAGTTAGTTGAGGTACTATTTCAAATGCATCCCCCACAATCCCGTAATCTGCTGCCTTGAAAAATGGCGCTTCAGGGTCTTTATTAATCACCACGATGCATTTAGAGGAATTAACCCCCGCAAGATGTTGAATCGCCCCTGAAATTCCAACGGCAATGTACAAAGTTGGCGCAACTTTAACACCAGTTTGTCCCACGTGCTCATGGTGAGGGCGCCATCCGATGTCAGAAACCGGCTTGGAACAGCCTGTAGCAGCACCTAAGGTTTTGGCTAGGTCCTCTATCATGCCCCAATTCTCCGGGCCTTTCATTCCTCTACCTCCCGAAACTACAATGTCTGCCTCAGGCAAAAGTACCTCACCTGTAGCTCGCTCAGTTGCGCTAATCTTGGAAGCAAAATCCGACTCAGGAATCGCAACCGCAAATGTTTCCACCTGTGCCTTGGCACCATCCAACTTTTGGTCGACCGCATTCTTTTTGATAGCTAAAATTTTCTTGGCAGTAGTAACCGTCGTATCTGCAAATGCCTTTCCGGTGTAAATACTTCTTTTCACTACAAATCCACCTTCCAATCGTGGAAGCTCTACCAGATTGGATACCAAGGCAGCCTGCAACTTGATCGCCAAGCGAGCTGCTACGGCATCTCCTAAGGAGGATTTGGCCAAAATCAGGGTACTTGCTCCAGTGGATTCAAAGGCTTGCGCTACTGCACTTGCATGGGCTTGAATGACACCTGCATTGAGACGCTCATCTGAGATGTGCAGTACTTTTGCAGCTCCTGCTTCTCCGATGGAAGCCAATTCATTGGAATCCAAAGTTCCCAAAGCTACCGCAACTACTGCACCTTCACCTGTTTTCGCTGCTAAGGCATACCCATAAGAAACTGCTTCTAAACTGGTTTTTTTAATTTTTCCAGCCGACTGTTCTACATATACTACAATTGACATATCTATTTGACTTAGAGTGAATTGAAAAAATTGAGTTAAAGTACTTTTGCTTCGTTTTTGAGCAAACGTACGAGTTCTGAAACTTGGTCCTTATCAACCAGCTTAACGGATCCTTTGGCAGGTGGCAATTGATAGCCACTAGCTTCCGCCTGGGTTTCTTGACTGACTGGCTCCACCACTACCAAAGGCTTGGTGCGCGCAGACATTATCCCGCGCATATTCGGGATTTTCCACTCGGCAATAGGTTCCTGGCAACCTGCAATCAACGGCAATTGTGCTTCAAGGTGCTCTTTTCCACCTTCAATCTCTCGAGCCATCTTTACTGTCGTACCCTCCAACTCCAGTTTCATCACAGGCGAGAAAGAAGGCATACCCAACAACTCACCTACCATCCCATGCACCATCCCTCCATTGAAATCAATGGATTCTCTTCCCATCAAAATCAACTCATAGCCTCCTGCTTTCGCAAAATGAGCGATCTGCTGCGCTACAAAAAAACTATCTTTTGGAAAGGAATTTACTCGGATCGCATCATCGGCTCCGATCGCCAACGCTTTTCGCAAGGTAGGCTCCGTTTCTGCCTCACCTACATTCAATGCTGTAAGTGTACCTCCAGTTTGATCTCGAAGTTCTACCGCTCTAGCCAAAGCATAATCATCATAGGGACCAATGATAAATTGAACACCCGTGCTGTCAAACTTCGTATTATTGGCAGTAAATTGAATCTTGGAAGTCGTATCGGGAACATGGGTGATACAAACTAGAATCTTCATTGGTTTAGCGTTTGGTTATTTAGATTTATTATTGCGTGAAAATAACAGGCAGGCGTTAATTAAAAAAACTATTCATGCGCAATTTGGAGCGAATCAACCTACTCAAAGACTACTGTGCCGAGGAACCACAAAATCCTTTCAACTATTATGCCCTGGCCTTGGAATATCGAGAGTCTGAGAAAGTGGAAGCAGCCCATTTATTTGATTTTGTAGTGGTTAATTTCCCAAATTATCTCCCGGTATATTTTCCAGCTGCCCAATTTTTCTTCGAAAATGAGGAACTCCAAAAAGCCAAAAATCTTTTTGAAGTAGGAATTGAACTTGCCCATGCGCTACAAGACGAAAAAGCAAAAAAAGAGTTGAGCAATGCCTACCAAAACTTTCTGTTTGAAACCGATTTGGAATAATCTCCTTGCAAAAGCCTTAGCCTATTAGGGAACAAGCACAATTTTACCAAACTGCGCCCCCTCCTTCATTCGATCAAGGGCCAATGCTGCATCACCTAACGGGAAAACTGCATCTATCCTTGGCTTCAACTGCAGCTGATCCACAAGTGCAAGCATTTCCGCAAAATCCTGGTCCGTTCCCATGGTGGTTCCGATCAACTGAAGTTGGTTCCAAAATAGCTTCCGAGCTTCCAATTGCGGAGGATTGCCCCGAGTAGCTCCATAGAACACCAATCGTCCACCTGGCTTGGCAATATTCATCAATTGGGACAGCTTATCTCCTGCCGCACCATCTACAATTAAGTCCATTCCTCCAGAGGATTCAAGTGCCGCAGCACTCCAGTTGTCCACCCCATAATCAAAGGCATCTGTAGCGCCTAATGCAAGCGCTGCTGCTCTTTTTTCAGGACTACTGCTACTGACAAAAAGTTTTCCGCCCAAGGCGAGTACAAATTGCGCTGCGAACTGGGCTACTCCTCCCCCAATGCCTGTAACAAGCACTTGCTCCCCTGCTTTCAATTTGCCTTGAACTGCCACAGCCCGGTAGGCTGTGAGACCAGCCAAGGGTAGAGCAGCCGCTTCCTCCCAACTTAAGTGACTCGGCTTTAGAAAAACGCGGTCTGCAGGTACTGCTACATACTCCGCAAAGGTTCCATTTCTGGGCATGCCGATGATTTCGAAATTTTTCCCTTGCGCCTTTTCATTTTCTCCCCAATGAAGCGCAGGATTCAGCATGACCTCTTGACCGATTAGCTTGGTATCAACCGATGCGCCTACTTCTTCTACAATTCCTGCTGCATCAGAACCCAAGACTATTCCATCCTTGATATTGGGATACAAACCCTTTCTGCACCATTCGTCCCGATGATTTAAGGCAGCTGCCTTGATTCGAATGAGCACCTCATTGGGATGACAAACGGGTTTGGGCAGCGCTACAAGCTCAATTTTTGAGTCCAAAGACCGCTGAAGTACAATCGCTTTCATAAAAACTTAGAAGGGTGCAGGTTCATCTCCACCTAAAAATGCATTTTCAATATCTCCTTCGTTTGCCTTACTCGAACGCATCAAAGTTTGATCGTTATCAAAAGTATTGACCCCAGAAGCACCAGAGGTAAACTTACGCGAGTAGCCAATCTCAGAAGCCTGTGGGTTTTGAAAGCCCATGCCCCCATCCAAATCTGTAAACTTGGTGTAGCGACCGATAAATCGAAGCTTGATGTTTTCCAAGGAACCATTTCTGTGTTTGGCGATGATCACCTCTCCAACTCCTGCAGTAGATGCTCCTCCCTCATCTTCGGTGATGCCATAGTATTCAGGTCGGTAGAGGAACATGACCATATCCGCATCCTGTTCGATGGCTCCAGATTCACGAAGGTCAGATAGCTGTGGTCGTTTGTCTCCACCACGAGTTTCTACCGCTCTGGAAAGCTGCGAAAGCGCAATCACGGGAATGCTCAATTCCTTGGCAATCTTCTTTAAGGCTCGGGAGATGCTCGCAATTTCTTGTTCACGGTTTCCTCCAAATCCTCCTTTGGAATCTCCAGACATCAATTGGAGGTAATCCACGACCACCATCTGAATGTCGTGCTGGGCTTTTAATTTTCGGCACTTGGCCCGTAATTCCAAGATGGATAAGGCTGGGGTATCGTCCACAAATAGTGGGGCTTTGGAGAGCTTGGCAGTCTTGTGAACCAACTGGGCCCATTCGTGGTCGGCCAAAGTTCCCTTTTTTATCTTGTCAGAATCTAGCTCTGCTTCCGAAGAAATCAATCGATTGACCAACTGGACAGAGGACATCTCCAAGGAAAAAATCGCAACGGGTCGGTTGTGATCTACCGCAGCATTGCGGAGCACCGAAAGTACAAAGGCCGTCTTACCCATCGCTGGACGGGCTGCAATGATCACTAGATCAGATTTCTGCCAGCCAGAGGTGACCCGATCCAAGGCAGTGAACCCAGAAGGAACACCTGTTAAGCCATCCTTTTGATTTTTTCTGATCTCTAGTTCCGCGATTGCATCCCGCATGATGGAACTCATCGTTGCGTAATTTTTACGAATATTTTTTTCGGATATCTCAAACAGCGACTGCTCCATCGCATCCAACAACTCAAACACATCGGTCGTGTCTTCAAACGCATCTTTTTGAATGGTTGAGGAGATTCGGATCAACTCTCGTTTGATGGACTGCTCCGTGATGATTCGGGCATGGTATTCTATGTTGGCAGCAGAGGCTACTTTTGAGGTCAACTCAGTGATGTAAAATGCTCCTCCGGCTACTTCCAAGGCTCCATTTTTCCGGAGTTGGGTAGTCACGGTCAACAAGTCGATGGGCTGACTTTCGGTAAACAAATCCAAAATGGCTTGAAAAATTACCTTGTGCGCTTCCTTGTAAAAGCTTTCTACTTTCAAAATGTCAATCACCGTTGTCAAGGCATCTTTTTCCAGCATCAAAGCACCCAATACCGCTTCCTCTAGTTCAATCGCCTGAGGCGGCACTTTTCCTAAATAGTTTGTTGGATTCTCGAAAGAAGGCTTTTTTCGGTAACGGCCAGAAGGCAGGGTATTTTCAGTCATAATTCAAATTTACCTGCTACAAGTCAAGAGTTTTAAACAATTTTTCCCATAGTTATCAACAAGGCGAATGGTCCATTCAATAAGTCCCCTGCATCCTCAAATAAAGCCTATAGCCTAGTTTAAAACTGGGTAATAACCCAAATGTCGTGCAAGTGAAAAAGAAAAACTTATTGAACCTGGAGCTCCTGCTGCAAGATTTTATCCCTAAGTTTGACTACCAATATAAATCCCGATTTATCCCACATGAAACACTACCATTTCATTGCTATTGGAGGCGCGGTCATGCACAATCTCGCACTTGCCCTGTTAGAAAAAGGCTACAAAGTCACCGGTAGCGACGATGAAATCTACGAACCATCCAAAACTCGCCTTCAGAAAGCGGGAATCCTTCCTGCTGACCAAGGCTGGTTTCCAGAAAAAATAAGTGCCGATCTCGATGGAATCATTTTGGGCATGCATGCCCGCATCGACAACCCAGAACTTATTCGTGCGCAAGAATTAGGCGTGCCAGTCTATTCCTTCCCGGAATTTATCTACAACCAAAGCCAAGCAAAGAAACGGGTAGTGATTGCTGGTTCCCACGGGAAAACCTCCATTACTTCCATGATCCTACATGTACTCAAGGATCAAGGAGTTGATTTCGACTACTTGGTAGGTGCGCAAATCGAAGGTTTTGACCTGATGGTTCGCCTATCGGATGCCCCCATTATCGTGATTGAAGGGGATGAATACCTCACCTCACCCATCGACCGTACGCCTAAGTTTTTTCATTACAAGCACGACATCCTTTTGGTCAGTGGCATTGCATGGGATCATTTCAATGTATTCCCAGATTTCGAGGACTACAAAAGGCAATTTTCCCTACTCATGGACCGAACCCCTCCCTTGGGTAGCCTAATCTACTGCAGTGCAGATCCCTTGGTGAACGAAGCAGCAGAAAAGTCAGTAGGTCAAGGAATCAAAATAGGCTATCAAGCCCATCCTTCACGAATTGACGATGGAAAAACAACCTTGATTACTACTTCAGGAGAATTTGAAATTGGTGTTTTTGGGGAACACAACCTTCAGAATTTGCAAGGAGCGCTTCACATTTGCGAATCGCTTGGGCTTTCTTCTGATAAATTCTATGCCTCAATCCAAAGTTTCAAAGGTGCAGCCAAAAGACAGGAGATTATCGTCCAGCACGATACAGGCATTCTATTTCGTGATTTTGCACATGCTCCATCCAAACTAAAAGCAACAGTGAATGCAGTGAAAAATCAATTTCGTGCCCGCCGACTGCTAGCCGTACAAGAATTGCATACCTACTCCTCGCTCAACCCGCAATTTCTTCCCAACTATGCCCACAGCATGGATCTGGCAGATGTAGCGATTATCTACCTCAATCCCCATGCGGTATCCCTTAAAAAATTGGAATTGATGTCCGAAGAAATGCTTCGAGAAGGATTTAAACGACAAGATCTAATGCTATTTACCGAAAGTGCTGCTTTAAGCGATTACTTGCTTGCGCAAAACTATACGGACACCAACCTCCTACTCATGAGTTCGGGGAATTACGACAACATGAATCTTGAACCACTCAAACAAAAATTTCTAGCGCATGCATCTTAACCTAAAAAATTCCATCGCATTTTTTGATTTGGAGGCTACTGGCATCAATGTCTCCACCGATCGAATCGTGGAAATATCAATCGTCAAGTTAAACCCGGATGGTGGGCAGCAGATCTATACTCGTCGGGTAAATCCAGGCGTTCCCATTCCTTTGGAAGCTTCCTTAATCCATGGCTTGTACGACAAAGACCTCAAAAATGAGCCCTACTTTAAAGATTTAGCTCAAGAAATTTTTCAATTTTTAGGGATGAGTGATTTGGCTGGATTCAATGTCCTCAAATACGACATTCCTTTGCTGGTGGAAGAGTTTCTACGGTCTGGAATCGACTTTGATCTCGACAAGCGAAATCTGCTGGATGCCCAAAAGATTTTTCACTTGATGGAGAAAAGAAACTTGAGTGCTGCCTACAAATTTTACTGCGGAAAGAAACTGGAAAACGCGCACAGTGCGGAAGCAGATACACTGGCTACAGTGGATGTTTTTCGGGCTCAAATCGAACGATACCTTGGCGAATCCGTGGAGGATCTACAGGGCAATACCTTGGGAGTTTTTGAAAATGACATGAAAAAAATCCATGCTTTAGTCAACGAGCGCATGGTTGACTTGGCAGGTCGGTTTGTATTCAATTCCCAAGGCCAAGAAGTTTTCAATTTTGGGAAGCACAAGGGCAAAACAATCGATCAAGCCTTGAAAGAAGAGCCTGGCTACTACGAATGGATGATGAAGGGAGATTTTCCACTGGACACCAAGCGGAAACTCACCCAAATCAAGTTACGAGGTTTTAATGCCCGTTAAATATCAATTTACATTTCAAAAAAAAACAGGCTTAAGAATATCTCAAGCCTGTTTTTTTTATTTGGAATCTTCATAGTATTTCAGCGCCTCGGGCATTCGAGCATTTAAGCGCTCAGCACGTCGATCTGGACCTGGGTGGGTGGATAGAAATTCCAAGGGTGCTTGACCTGAAGCAGCTGCCATCCGTTCCCAAAAAATAGGAGCCTCTCTGGGATCATACCCTGCCATGGCCATAAAAATCAAGCCCATTCGATCGGCTTCTAATTCATGTTTGCGTGAAAATTGAAGCATTTTTAATTCGGAGCCTATTCCCACAGATTGAAGAAAAACTTCTTGGGTCAAGGTAGGGTTCTGCCCCACAGCAGAGGAAACAGCCGCAAAGCCAAAATTAACCAGAAGACCCGTAGACATGCGTTCGTTGGCATGAGATGCCACTGCATGCGCAATTTCATGTCCCATCACCACCGCGATACCTGTTTCATTTTTCGTAATCGGCAAGATTCCCGTATAAAAAGCCACCTTCCCTCCTGGCATACACCAAGCATTGACTTGCTCACTTTTTAGCAGGTTAAACTCCCAGTCTAGATCCTTGACCAGATCACCATATCCTTGTTCCTGTAGGTATTTTTCAACTGCAACAGCCATCTTTTTCCCAACGGCACTCACTTGCTTTCCTTCATCAGAATTCGTGACGATTTCATTCGCTTTTAGTGTTTTGGCATATTCTTCATTGACTAAGGGTTGAAGTTCTTGATTGGACAAGAATGCCAATTGACTTCTCCCGGTGAGTGGCACTTTAGCACAGGAAGAAAATAGCCCAAAGAATAGAAGAATAAATAGGGTCTTTTTCATGGATCAAATTTTAAATCTTAGTTGTGTTGGAAAATCGTTTAGATGGAATTCCCTAGTTTTACGAACGCTATTTTTACTAATTTAGTTTTTTTTAAGTAGAACTTCTTTGCCTATGTCTAGTACTACCATCCTATCCCCTGCAGCCCTTTCTTACCAGAAAAAAATGTGCAATCCACTTATTTTTTGGTTTGCCATGTTGGTCAAATTGCCTACCGCAGTATTTTGGAGATTGAAAATGGTTCGCCTTGACCGGGAACACTGTGTGGTCAGCATCCCTTATTTCTGGAGAAGTCAGAATCCCTTCAAATCCATCTATTTTGCTGCGCTTGCAGGAGCGGCCGAACTGAGTACAGGTGCTTTGTGTCAGCTTGCGCTAGCGGGTAAAGGGCCATTCAGCATGCTGGTGGTGGATTTTCGTGCAGAATACAGCAAAAAGGCAAGTACAAAAACTACCTTTAGCTGCGAACAAGGAGCAGAAGTTTTTGATTTAGTTGATTCCCTAAACCCAGGTGAAAGCAAGCAAATCACCATGGTGTCCTACGGCAAAAACACATCAGGAGAAGAGGTGGCTCGATTTTTCATCACCTGGTCCTTCAAGCGAAAAAGCTAATCTTCCAGCAAAAACTCCAAGCGGAAAAACTCTTTCAAAGCGGCCAAAACACGTTCTTTGGACCAGCCTAAAAACTCGTGCGCTGCATGAAAGGTATTGAAGCGCAAGATTAACTCGTCCCATTTTTTCCGATCCAGACCGTACTGTTGCATCAATTCAATCCGTATCGAATCCGAATCAATCACCTCCAGGTAGCCAACCCGCTGCTTCTCCCAATCCAATCGCTTTTCGTAGGCACGTAGCTCACGGTTTCTTTTGGTGAAATAGCTAATAGGCCCATAAATAGCGAATCCTGGGGAGGGTGAGGTCGAGTCAACTCCTATTCCTACTTGCTGACTAAGTGGCTTTTCTACTACTGGCTCGTCTTCGGATAGGTACAATTTCCCATCCTTAAATCGAAAGCGATAGGGCTCAGCCTTCACCTGAAAGGTTGGGAGTAGCCTCGCCAAGTCTTGTAGCTCCACAAACAAAAATACATCAGCTGACAATGGCATTTTCTTTTCCAAAAAGCCAGGAAACTGAAAGATCAGGGTGTCGCCTTGCAAGCCTGGAATCGAAAAATAGCCACGCGAATTGGTGCTAACCTTCTCTCCATCGGAATTTTTGACAATCACACCTTCCAGGTATTTTTTGTCCCAAGCATCGATCACATTGCCAGAATACTTGCGCTGCGCAGAAAGGGAAACCACCCAAAAAAAGAAGAAAAATAAAAGAAAAATTCGCTTCATCGCTCGCCAAAAGTAGGCACTGTGGGTTAGCAAGAAAACTTAGGTACGTTAAAGAACTTTAATTCCGCTCAATTTTATGCCCTGCCCACTTCCAGGAATCTCTTAACTTTGGAAAATGAAGTTTGCTCAGACCCGAATCGCACCTACTCCCAGTGGTTACCTACACCTAGGCAATGCCTATTCCTTTCTCCTAACGAAAGCTTTGGCAAAGAAGCACGGTGCAAAAATTCTCTTGAGAATCGATGATTTGGACCGTGATCGCTACAGACCAGAGTACGTAGAGGATATCTTTGCCACTTTAGACTTCCTTGAAATTAAAATTGACCAAGGTCCAAAAAATAGTAATGAGATGGAATCCACCTGGTCACAGGTGCATCGACTGCCCATATACACCGAGGGCTTAGCCCAGCTCGAACAAAGCAAACTCACTTTTTCTTGTACCTGTACCCGAAGTCAAATCCTTCAAATCGATCCAAGAGGCATCTATTTGGGACAATGCTTGGATAGACGAATGCCTCTGAATAAACATGAGTCCTCTTGGAGAATCAATACCTTGGATGCGGATTTCTTGGATTACATCGGCTACCCCGCTATTCCTAAATCAGCCCTAATTCCAGAAGAAGCGAGTTGTTACGTCGTTCGTAAAAAAGACTTGTTTCCCGCTTACCAGCTGACCTCGCTTCTAGATGACCTCTATTTTGGGGTGGATCTGATTGTAAGAGGACAGGATTTATTTCCATCTACACTAGGCCAACTCGACCTTGCTCGAATTCTAGGGAAAGAAGGATTTGCGAAAACTACTTTTTACCACCACGCCCTACTCAAAGGACCAGATCAAAGCAAGCTATCCAAATCAGCAGGGGCCTATTCCATCCGACAGCTGCGCCAAGACGGTAAAACATTGGCAGACCTTTTTTTGATCCTTGGCCAAAGCCTAGGATTGAACCAAGAACTGAGGTCCTTTGAAGATTTCGAAGGAAGCCTCACGCAATAAAAAAAGGGTTCTGATCAGTCAGAACCCTTTTTTTATAGAACGTACCTATAAAATTTATTTGTACTTCGCTGCTTCTCCAGGAGCCACAGCGGACTTCTGAATAAACTGACGGATGTCCTCGTTGGAGGTAGCTAGGTCCTCTGCTCTCAGGTACATCATGTGACCGGAACGGTATCCCTTAAAATCTATTCTATTTTTCAGCTTGCCATTTGGATCGATGTGCCAGGTGCTATACTTCGCATTGAAGTAGTCTGTTCCCCCGTCAAAGTATCCGGACTGAACCATCAGGTGGAGATACGGATTTTGGCGCATCGCTGTGCCTAAGTCATTCGCCGTGTTCTCGTTGCTACGATCCCATGGGTTAACTGGGCCAAATAGGTTGTAAGTCAAATCGGTGTTGTACTTCAATACGTTTTTGGCATACAAGTTAAAGGCTGGGGCAAAGGCATGGTTCCAGCTTGTCAACGCAGGATCGAAATCATAACGATCACCCGCTTCCATTCGGTCAAATCCCTTGTAACGGCTATCCAATCGACCTACGGTCATGCCATCCCTTGATCGAAGCAACTCTTTCCAGAAAAATCCGGTAGGCACCATCAAGTTGTATTGCAAGATAGATTCTTTACTAAGACCAGAGTAGTAGGCCATTTTGGTTGCAATCGCATCACGATCCGACTCGCTGAGTAATCCTCCCTTAGCCATCGCTGGAAGAATTTCATTGACAGCCATCGGTTCTACGATAGCCAAGATCTCATCCAAATCCTTAGCCTGCAACTCCGCAGGTAGAGCCTTGTGGTACCAAGCAGTAGCTGCATAATACGGCCAATAGTTTGCCATTTTCACCGGCCCATCACGCAAAATACCCATGTCTGTAGGAGACACCAAGATCACCCCATTGAAATACATCCAATGTGAATTCTGCAATTGAGAAACCAAGCCAGCAACACGGGTGGTACCGTAACTTTCGCCAATCAAATACTTGGGGGAAGCCCAACGATTCTGACGTGTCACAAATGTATTGACCCAATCAGCCAAATACTTGATATCTGAATTGATCCCGAAAAAGGTGCTGCGAGGCGTATCTTCCTTTACAATTCGGGAATAACCTGTATTTACAGGATCGATGTACACGATATCCGCCACATCCAAAATGGAATGAGGGTTGGACTTGGTGCCGTATGGCTGAACAGGGTAGCCCTCGTCATCAATATTCAATACCACCGGTCCTGTGTAGGCCAAGTGCATCCAGATGGAAGCAGATCCAGGTCCACCATTGAAACTGACCACCAGGGGTCTTTTGGCACGGTCTACCACATCTGTACGCTCGTAGTAGGTGTAAAATAAAGAAGCGATCGGCTCACCTTTCTCATCCCAAACAGGTTGGGTACCTGCAGTGGCTTTGTAAGGAACACGCTTGCCTTTGATCATAACTTCGGCGGTAGATTCCACCTTGGATTCCACTTCGATTTTACGAGTGGTCTGCGCCGTCACCATAGTTACGGTGAGGAGTAAACACGCAGCTAAGAGTTGTTTTTTCATAGTATTTGGCAATTATTGGGTTAATTAACGCTTTTTTAAAAAGAGAGAAAAATAAATTACAGGATTGGTAGCCAGGTGCTTTAATTTCGAAATCCTGTACCCACAAGCCGAGCTATCACAACTGTTGGATACAGTATTCCAATGGTGGAGAGAAATACGGCGAGCATTTTTGACAACATGTTCACTGGGGTATAGTCACCAAAGCCTACGGTGGTCAAACTGACCAAACTGAAGTACAGGTAATTCGCAAAATCTTCTTCAACTCCTGTTATTGCCTTGGAATTAAGAGAAAGGCTCAAGTTTTCGATGGAACTTCCGATGGTCAAGTGTATAATTTCAAATGCAAAAGCACCGGTAATTGCCACCAACAAATAGACGTTGATCGCGCCAATCACTCGGTACAAGTTCACTTCTTGGTCTTTAAACAAGAGTCGAACATTCAAAAAAATGAAAACACCCATGTTCAACACACCGAAAATCCGTTCCACCAAATAAAAATTTTGCTGTACCTCTCCGATTCGGAGAAGTTTGAGTGCCACCTGCATCAAAAAAAGCGTAGTAGTCAAGACCACCAAAGGCCGATTGTTGCAGGACCAAATCCCAGTGAAAAAAAGGAAAATGAAAACGAGATTCACAAAAATCATGTTTATATGCCCATATTCAATAAGCACTGGCAACACGAAAACAATAAATACAAGCACTACTAAAAGCACCAAAAAACTAATATCATTTATAAGGTAGTCGTTGATGTGCCCAACCACCTTTTTCACCCGATTACGAACACTCACTTTTGTAGTCATCACTTTCAAATCGAAAGAAATCCAGTCAATACTTGAACGACATTTCCCTGAATTAAAACACGATCCCCCATTTTTTCTAAATAGAGCTCCCCTCCTCGAGCACTGGCTTGGTAGGCCTTGAACTTTGTTTTCCCTGTTTTCTGGTTCCAATAATCCACCAAAGCACAGTGGGCAAATCCCGTAACCGGATCCTCAGGCACCCCTACATTGGGTCCAAAAAACCGACTAACTAGGTCATAATCCCCAGTCCCAGCGGCAGTAATAATAAAGCCCTCCTCACTTTTCGCGGCAATCTGCCCAAAATCAGGCTGAAAGGAACGCACCGCTTCCTCATCGGCCAACTCAAAAATCCAATTTTTCCGAAGCTGAGCAGCCTGGATGACTTTGCTCCCAAAAATTTCTTCAGCATAGGCAGGATGTGTTGCTACCTGCGTTGGAATCAATGGAAAATTCATGCAGATCAAGTCCCCCTGCTTGGTCACACGGAGTACGCCACTGAGGGTTTGAAATTTAATTTCATCCCCTTCTTTAGCCCAACCTTGGGAATACATCCAAAATGCGGATGCCAAGGTCGCATGTCCACACAAATCAATTTCAAGCATGGGCGTAAACCAACGTAGGGAAAAGCTTCCCTCCTCCTTGGTTTTCTCCACAAAGGCCGTTTCGCTCAGGTTCATCTCCATGGCGATGGCCTGCATCTGTTCTTTGGATAAGGGGCTTTCCAAAAGGCAAACCGCTGCGGGATTTCCTGAAAATGGCTTGTCAGTAAATGAGTCTAGTACTGCAATGGCTAATTTTCTCATACATAGTGCTGTTGAAGTACCTGAAAATGATGCATAAAATGGCCTGGAATAATCCATAGCAAGGCTCTGGTGCTCATTGGATTGCCATTGGCAGAGCCAATTTCTTGGAAGGATGCTTCCGGAAAAGTTCGAACCATACTCAGAATTGCCTGACGCTGCATTTCAAAATCGGCAAGCAAATCATCCAAGGCTACAGCATTAAACTGCCCCTGAACCACATAGGGATCTTGGTCAAAGCCTGGGAGTAATTTTTTCTCACCTCGAGCAATGCAAAGCGCGCGAAAGGTCATGATCCGTTCCGTATCCAGAATATGTCCGAGAACTTCCTTTGGCGTCCATTTACCTGGTGCATAGGGCTCATTAGCCCATCCCTCAGGTTTGGAGGCAAAAAAAGCCTTCAATTCATTGGTTTGAGTTTGGATAATAATCGAAAAACTTTGATCCCCAAGCTTAGAAATATAGGTTTCGTAGTAGGGAGGATATTCGCCTTTGCTCGGCAGAGAAAATGTGTTCATGTAAAATTCAGTAGGTCCTATTAAATTCTGAACTAAATTTAAGCCGAACTTAAGATAGGAACCCCAACATGCGTCACATTTTATTCGCTTTCGCCCTCATGCTTTTCGCTAGCCAGGCTTTTGGGCAGCAGGTCGTCATCCGCAATCCGGAAATTCAACAGCTAGTACAGCAAGTCAATGCGGATAGTTTGAAAAAATATACCGAGAAATTGGCTTCCTTTCACAGCAGACATACCCTCAATACCGATGCTAAAAACGGGATGATCGCCGCTCAAAACTACGTGAAGACTAAATTCACAGAGTTCGCCACCAAATCAAAAGGAAGGATGACCGCAAACATCGAAGAGTTTGTGGTACCGGGCGACGGAAGAAGGATCGTAGCAGATGCGAAAGTTGGGAATGTGATTGCTCGGCTACCGGGTACGAACCCCAACGATCCTCGAATTATAGTGGTTTCAGGGCACTTGGATTCTAGAAATAAGGATGTCATGGATGCTGCAGGTGCAGCTCCAGGTGCCAATGACGATGGCAGCGGTGTAGCCTTGGTTATTGAACTCGCCCGAATTCTATCAGGCACTGAGTTTCCCGCCACCCTCCTCTTTGTGGCATTTACTGGTGAGGAACAAGGGCTCAAAGGAGCAACCTATCTCGCAGATAAGGCAAAAGCAGAGTCTTGGAAAATCGAGGCAGTGCTCAACAATGACATCGTTGGCAATAGCAGCTCCTCAGAAACCAACATCAGCAACAATACCGTCATGCGGGTATTCTCCGAAACCATCCCCTTAGTGGAAGATGAACGCGGTGCCGCTCTCCGTAGATCCATCAATTCGGACAACGACAGTCCCTCTCGACAGCTGGCTCGCTACATCAAGGAACTTGGAGAGCGCTATGTAGACCAGATGGAAGTAAAATTGATTTATAGAAACGATCGATTTCTTCGTGGAGGGGACCAAACTCCCTTTATGAAAAACGGATTTACAGCAGTGCGTATGTCTGAGATGAATGAGAACTTTCTGTACCAACACGAAAACGTACGCGTAGAAAATGGAATTCAGTACGGGGATCTACCCGAGTTCATGGATTTTGAATACCTCCGGAAAGTAGCCGCTATCAATCTCGCTGCAGCCGCTTCTCTCGGTCAGTCCGCAGGAATGCCCCAGGAAGTAAAGATTGATGTACGCGGGTTGAGCAACTCATCGACTTTGAGTTGGAAAGCCCCTATTCATGGTAACCCAAAAGGATACTATGTTCTCATGCGGGAGACCTCTTCTTCCATGTGGGAGAAAAAGTTTTACACCGAAGCCACCCAGTTCAAGCTCCCATACAGCAAGGACAACTATTTCTTTGCCGTACAGTCTGTTTCAGACCATGGAACTGAAAGTTTACCGGTGATCCCAACCCCACTCTCTCGTTAATTAACAGATTTCGATTTATCAAGGGTAGAATACTCCCTCCATTCTGAAACTTTCAGAATGGTACTGAAGTTTTTTGTCAATTTTTTAGGGAAAAAATATTCATTAAAACTAATTATTACATCTTATTTTTATATTTTTTTAAATAAATAGCTGTTTATTTAATTTTTATTAATTTATTTAAACAGATTTTATTTTTTTCATTGTTTTTTAATCGCTACCTATTTTTATGAACACACAAGCGCAATTTTTCAGTAGGTTGAAACCTACCGTTTCCCCTTTCTCCTCCTTAGCTGCTGAGGTGGCCATCACCCTCAATGTAAGTTTGGATAGTGCCTACCGGAGGATTCGAGGAGAGAAACTTCTTGACTTCGAAGAAATAAGTTTACTCTGTCAAGGGTTTAACATTTCTGTGGATGAATTTTTCTGTTTGAACAGTAGAGCCATCTTATTTCAGTCAGGTACCAAGCCCTCCCAGAAGGATGCCTTAAAACAATGGTTGGAGGATGTTTACAAGCAATTGTACTACATCAATAGCTACCCAAATCGGCACCTGTATCATCTTATCAAGGACCTCCCTCCTTTTCACCATTTCTTCCATCCCGTTCTGGCTCGCTTTAAATTCTTTTTCTGGAGGAAGTCTATTTTACCCCCGCGGCAGGCTCAACTCGAAAAATTCTGCCTCAACCAGAAGCAGCTATACAATTACGAAGAATTATCCCAACGGATCATTCGAGCCTATGCAAAGGTTCCGAGTACGGAAATTTGGAATAAAGATGCCCTAAACACCACCTTACGACAGATTGAAACCTACCATGAGATGGGTTGGATTGAGAATCGAGAAACTACCAAAATGATTTATTTAAGTGTTTTGGATGTGATTGGACACCTGGAAAAAATGGCTACCAATGGCCAAAAATCGCTGTTGGGCCAAAGCCCTACTTCCGAACATGGAGAATACCGACTATATCTAAACGACATCGTATCTGGGGACAATACCTTGCTGGTAGAACTGGGGGAAAGTAAAATCACCTACCTCAACCATAGTGTCCTCTATTTTGTAGGTTCCAAGGATTCCGAATTCAATGAAGTAGTTTTTCGAAACATGGAAAATGTAATCAATAAATCAAGTTTGATGAGTGGATCAGGTGAAAAAGAGCGAACACAGGTCTTTAATACCCTTCGCAAAAAGGTGTACCTCAAGCTTGAAGCGATGGATCTAAGCCCAAAAAATTGAACTATATTTTGGCTTGAATCTCAATTCATGTAACTTACTGCTATGATTCGTTTGCGCAATTTTATAGGATTCATCGGGTGGATTGGAATCGTTTCCTGCGCTTCCAAGGCTACAGAAAATACAAGCCAAGAGCTGGCTTTTTCTCCTCCCACCACCAAAAATGGCATGGTATGGGTTTCGGGTGGCGAGCTAACCATGGGATCTGATGACCCTGGAGCCTATGCTGCGGAAAGGCCTGCAGTCAAGGTCACTGTCGCCGGATTTTGGATTGAACCCACAGAAGTGACCAATGCCCAATTCCAAAAATTCGTGACAGCTACGGGATACCTAACGGTGGCAGAAAGAGCGATAGATTGGGAAGAACTTAAAAAGCAACTCCCCCCCAATACACCCAAATTGTCTGATGAAGATCTGGCTCCTGGATCCATGGTCTTTGTTGCTCCATCCCAGCCTGTTCCGCTTCATGACCTCTCTGCCTGGTGGATTTGGGTAAAAGGGGCCAACTGGATGCATCCAGAGGGACCAGAAAGTAACCTTGAAGATAGAGAAAATCATCCCGTAGTGCATGTAGCTTATGAGGATGCTGTAGCCTATGCCAACTGGGTGGGCAAGCGATTGCCGACCGAAGCTGAATGGGAATTTGCTGCTCGGGGGGGACTAAATAGTCAAAAATTCGCTTGGGGAGATGAATTTACCCCAGGCGGTACTTACCTTGCCAATACTTTTCAAGGAAAGTTCCCCTACCAAGATCAGGGGATGGATGGCTTTGTATCCACTGCACCTGTACAATCTTTCCCGCCAAATGGCTATGGGGCATACGACATGATTGGAAATGTGTGGGAGCTTACTTCAGACTGGTTTGATGCATTGAAGCACGCACGAACAGCTGGAAAAGTGGCCAAGTTGGATGAGGGCATGAACCCCTGCTACAACCCAAGCAATCCCTACGCTGTGGAGCGAGTAATCAAGGGTGGCTCGTTTTTATGCGCATCCAATTACTGTGTGAATTACCGGCCTGCAGCACGACAAGGCCAGGCTGTTGACTCCGGAACTTCCAATGTGGGTTTCCGTCTGGTGTCAGATAAAATCTAGTTCTTGAGATCTTTATTCAACACCAATCCACTTCGGAACAAACTTTAATCGCTTTCTTAGCGAATCCCTTTCTCTGGATACTTGGGAACTACGGTCCTTCCAAAAGCTTTCAGCTCCTCAATCTGGCC
>JBILBQ010000118.1:0-7003 GCA_044353615.1 Algoriphagus sp.
AAAAGCCGCTTTGTTTCCCGACTTCGAATTCATCCAACCAATCCAAATGTTGTTTATGCTGCAGTACTTGGAGATATTTTTAAGCCTGATGCCACTCGTGGCGTGTACAAAACTACAGATGGAGGCAAGAACTGGGAGAAGGTACTCTTCGTCAACGATGTCTCAGGCGCAGTAGATCTTATTTTAGACCCCAACAATCCAGAAGTGCTTTATGCATCTACTTGGCAACTGCAACGAACTCCCTACAGTCTAGAAAGTGGTGGACCAGGCTCCAAATTATTTAAATCCTCCAACGGTGGTAAAACTTGGGAAGAGCTTTCCTCCAAAGAAACTTTTCCAAAAGGACTTTTGGGCATCATGGGAATCACGGTATCGCCTAAGAATTCCAACCGATTGTATGCCATCATTGAAAATGACAAGGGAGGTGTCTATACCTCTAAAGATGCAGGGCAGACTTGGGAACTCGTAAATGAAGATCGAAACCTTCGTCAACGCGCTTGGTATTATTCTCGAATCTTTGCAGATACCCAAGATGAGGAGACTGTTTATGTCCTCAATGTGAGTTACCATAAATCAACAAATGGGGGCAAAACCTTCAAAGGTGCCAATGCTCCTCATGGCGATCACCATGACCTGTGGATTGATCCAGCCAACAACCAACGCATGATTATCGCCGATGATGGTGGTGCCCAAATTTCAGAGGATGGTGGTGACAACTGGTCTACCATGATGAACCAGCCTACCTCTCAGTTTTATAGAGTGACTACGGACAATAGCTTCCCTTACCGAATCTATGGTGCACAGCAGGACAACTCAACCGTCCGTATTCGTCATCGTAACGATGGTGGATCCATCGGTGAATCCGATTGGGAACCTACTGCTGGTGGGGAGTCTGGCTGGATTGCTCCAGATCCTACGAATAGTGACATCGTCTATGGGGGCTCTTATGGAGGACTACTTACTCGTGAAAATCATAGAAATGGAACTTCCCGAACTGTCAATGTTTGGCCTGATAACCCAATGGGCCATGGTGCAGAGGGAATGAAGTACCGATTCCAGTGGAACTTCCCCATTTTCTTTTCTCCTCACGATCCAAAATTACTTTACACGACCAGTAACCAATTTCACCGCTCCTCCAACGAAGGACAAACTTGGGAGGTATTCTCTCCGGACTTGACCCGAAATGACAAGAGCAAACTCGGCCCTTCCGGGGGTCCGATCACCAAGGACAACACTTCGGTAGAGTACTATGCCACGATCTTCACGGCTGCTGAATCTCAGATTGCCAAAGGGGTAATCTGGGCTGGATCAGATGATGGATTGGTGCATGTGACCACTGACAATGGCAAAACCTGGCAGAATGTGACTCCTAAAGACTTGCCGGAGTGGCTTCAGATCAACTCCATTGAAGCAAGCCCATTTGCAGCTGGGGAGGCCTATTTTGCAGCAACAGGCTACAAGACTGGCAACTATGCTCCTTACCTCTACAAGACCAAGGATTATGGAAAAACCTGGACCAAGATAGTTTCAGGGATTGATGCCGAGCATTTTACCCGCGTGGTAAGAGCTGATCCTGCCAAAAAAGGGATGCTCTACGCAGGTACCGAAACCGGCATGTACTATTCCAAGGATGATGGAGCAAGCTGGCATTCCCTGCAGTTGAATTTGCCAATTGTACCGATTACCGATTTGGCGATTAAGGAGAACAACCTAATCGCAGCGACCCAAGGAAGATCGTTCTGGATTATTGATGACCTAACGGTTCTTCATCAAGCCGAGGCTGGAATGGAAAACAAAGCATTCCACCTCTACAAGCCTCAAGACTCCTACCGCATCGATGGCATGAGACGCAAGAGCTTGACGGATGGAAGCAACCGTCCAGGAGGCGTATTGGTGTATTACTTCCTCAAGGAAAAGCCAGCCACTGAGATGAAAATGGAATTCTTCAATGACAAAAATCAACTGATCCGCGGGTTCTCTTCCAAAGCAGGAAATGGTGAAACCTTCAGTCCGAAAGTGGGTGCAGGAGAATTTAACTGGAACCTACGCGGTGAAAACGCTGAAGGATTTGATGGAATGATCCTATGGGCAGCAAGCCTTCGTGGACCTAAGGTAGTTCCAGGTACTTACAAGGTTCGAATGACTGTAGACGGTCAGTCCCAAGAGCAATCCTTCAAGGTGCTTGCGGATCCACGCTACGAGTCTACCCAAGAGGACTTGGAAGCACAGTACAACTACTTGTTGGCTGTACGCGACAAAATCACCGAAACGCATCAGACAATAAAGTTGATTCGTATTTACCGCTCTGAATTGGATTCGTTGACGACCAAGCCTGAGAATCTTGCTCAAATCAAAGCGGAAATGCAGGAGATCGAAGAGACCCTCTACCAGACGCAAAACCGAAGCGGTCAGGATCCGCTAAACTTCCCTATTCGACTCAACAATAAGTTGGCTCACTTGACTAGCGTGGTGGGAAGTGGTGATTACCGACCTACAGATTCTTCGGAGGAAGTACGTAAGGAACTCACGGAACAAATCGATGTGCAGCTCGCACGCTTCCGAAAGCTGGAACGGGAACAAATCTCCCGAGTCTTGAATATCGAAGAAATGAAGACCAAGCTGGAAAAGAAAAAGTAAGCAAATGGTCCCGCATGTGCGGGACCATTTTTTTTTAGAACGGTCGGTAGGAAAGAATTTGCTCCAAAAACATAGCAGCGCTATTTGGAGAAAGTAAAAGGATGCAGACTATCCCAAAAATGGCTCCATACAAGTGCGCATCGTGATTGATATTGTCCTGTCCTTGCTGCCCTTTGACAAAGGAATAGATCAGAAAAAATCCACCCAATAAGAAACCAGGAAGGCAGAGCAATCCAAAAAGACAGATATCCGACAGGGGCATCAAGATGATGCTGGCAAATACGGTTGCAGAGGTGCCTCCTGAGGCACCAAGGGCTTGGTAGTAGCTGTTGCGCTGCTCTTTGAGGAAGGTAGGAATATCTGCAAGCACTATGGCAATAAGGTAAAACCCAAGAAAGATCAGTCCGCCAAACTCCAACCCAAATTGAAACTTAAAGAAGCGCTCAACCACGCCACCAAAAAAGTAGAAGGTAAACATGTTGAACAAGAGGTGCATGTAATCCTTATGGATAAATCCGGAAAGGATAAATCGGTCCCATTGGTTTCGTTGTTTGATTCGGTAAGGCATAAACATCCAGCGATCCAGTAAGGCAGGTCGATTGAAGGCGATGATGCTCGAAAGTGCCGTAATCCCGATGAGGATAGTGGTGAGGGAGAGATCCATGTGTACTTATTTTTCGCGATGCATGAGTTCCTGAGTCACCGCTAGCAGTGCTTGAGAATAGGTTTCATTCGTGATCTGTAGCCCTTCAAGTTGTTTAAAGCCCTCCTCAAAATAAGTCTGCATCTTTTGTTCGGTCAAGGAGCGAATGCCGAGCTGTTCGTAGATTGCTTTGACGGCAGCAACTTTCTGTGCTTTATCAAAATCTTTCAATCCCAGCCAATGCTGCAATTCTGACTGTTCTTTTCCTTTGGCCAGTTCAAGGGCCTTGAGCAGAAGGAAGGTTTTCTTGTTGGAGATGATATCGCCGCCCACCTGCTTGCCAAATTTGGCTTGGTCAGCATAGACATCCAATAAGTCATCTTGAAGTTGAAAGCCTACGCCAATATTGACTCCAAATGCATAGATTCGATCTACATCCTCCTTGGAAGCTCCTGCCAGTAGCGCTCCGAGCTGAAGGGCAAATCCTAAAAGAACTGCAGTTTTCAGGCGAATCATTTCAATGTATGCTTCTTCCGTTACCGTTTCATATCCTTCAAAATTCATGTCTAGCTGCTGCCCTTCGCATACTTCAGCAGCCGTTTTATTGAAAAGTCGAATGACCTCGGGCAGTAACTCTGCAGCGGTGGGAAGGAGTAAGTCGTAGGCACGAACCAGCATGACATCTCCGGAGAGAATGGCGATGTTGGCATTCCACTTTTCATGAACCGTAGGCTTTCCTCGTCGGAGCGGCGCCTGATCCATGATGTCGTCATGCATGAGGGTGAAGTTGTGAAATACTTCGATTGCAGCGGACTGACTCAGAATCTCCTCGGGATTTTTACCATACATGCCATAGGCCAGAAGCGAGAGTAGGGGGCGAATGCGCTTCCCACCCAAGCTCATGATGTAGGTAATGGGATCGTATAATTCTGCGGGCGACGTACCAAACGAGTGGCGGCTTATGTGCTCTTCTAGCTTAGTTAAAAGGTCGTGGGCGAGATTTTTTTCTGTCATTGTCTGCAAATTCCAAATCTATGGTTCTTCGGTCGATATCGGTATTAACTACGCGGACCAGCACTTTGTCTCCCAAAGTGATCATTCTTTTTGTTTTTGATCCAATCAAGCGCATGTTGCGCTCGTCAAAAGCGTAGTAATCGTCGTTCATTTCTTGGACGCGAATCATGCCTTCACACTTGGTTTCGGTAATTTCTACGAATACGCCCCATTCCGTCACGCCGCTGACAATCCCATCGTAGTCTCTCACCTCAGCAAGTGACATGTATTGTACTTGCTTGTACTTGATGGAAGCGCGCTCGGCATCTGCCGCTCGCTTTTCCCGCTCTGAGGAGTGGAGGCATTTTTGTTCCCAGGAACTGGCTTCGGGAGATTTACCTCCCTCGAGGTAGTGCTCAAGCAATCGATGTACCATCATGTCAGGATACCTGCGGATGGGAGAAGTGAAGTGGGTGTAGTGGGCAAATGCAAGTCCAAAGTGTCCTTTTGGCTCTGTGGTGTACTTGGCTTTGGCCATGCTTCGAATGGCTAGTTGCTCCAAGACATTCTGCTCGGGCTTGCCCTGAATCTCATCCATCAGTTTGTTGAGCGCAGCAGAGATTTTCTGGGGCTGGGTGGTGTCCATTTGATGCCCAAATCGCTTCGCAAAGCCAGAAAAGGTCTCCAAGCGATCCAAATCTGGGCTATCGTGGGTTCGGTACACAAAGGTATCCATGCCCTGATGCTTTTGGAAAATAAACTCTGCCACATATTTGTTGGCCAGTAGCATAAACTCTTCGATGAGCTTGTGAATGTCTTTGCGCTCCTTTACAAATAGGCCCAGTGGAGTACCTTTTTCATCGAGCTTAAACTTCACTTCTACCGTTTCAAAGTTGACGGCACCCTGTTCAAATCGTTGCTTCCGTACTTTTTTGGCCAGGTTGTTTAGTAGGGTCAGCTCCTCGAAGTGATCCCCAGACTGGGTATCGATGCATTCCTGGGCTTCTTCGTAGGCAAATCGGCGGTCAGAGTGAATGATCGTTCGACCAATCCAATGGTACACTACTTTAGCCTGAGGATCTACTTCAAATACACAGGCAAAAGTGAGTTTATCTTCGTGCGGTCGCAAGGAACAAAGCCCATTGCTCAAGCGCTCGGGCAGCATGGGGATGGTTCGGTCTACGAGGTAGACGGAGGTGGCCCGGTTGTAGGCTTCTTTTTCTAGGGCAGTTTTAGCCTTCACATAATGCGTCACATCGGCGATATGCACCCCGATTTCGTGGTTGCCATTCTCCAGCTTGCGGTACGAAATCGCATCGTCAAAGTCTTTGGCATCTGCCGGGTCAATCGTAAAGGTCAATATGTCTCGGAAATCTTTTCGAGCCTTAATTTCTTTCGAGGAAATCTGTTCCGGAATGGCATTGGCTTCGGCATCTGCTTCCTTCTCGTATTCGAAAGGAAGGCCAAATTCCGCCATAATGGAGTGGATTTCTACCTCATGCAGCCCAGCTTTGCCCAGCACGCGAATGACTTTTCCGGTAGGGTTTTTGTCGTCCTCTCGCCAATCGGTCAATTTGACGATCACCTTTTCGTTGTGCTCGGCACCCATAAGTTCGCCACGATGCACAAAGATGTCTTTGTGCATTTTTTTGAAGTCGGGCACTACAAAGGCAAAGCGAGGAGAGATTTCTACTCTACCTACAAATTCATCGCGGTTGCGCTCGACGATTTCCAGTACTCGGCCTTCAGTTCTTCCGGTCTTTCCTTTGACCGGGAATACCATCACGCGAACTTTGTCACCGTCAAGCGCATGCTTGAGGTCTGCATCTTTTACTAAAATATCTCCTTCCACGGTATCTGCTTGGTCGGGGATGATAAAGGCAAATCGTGGATTGACGAAATCTACCGTACCCGTGATGTAGTCTGGGTCCTGGGTAGAGGAAAAAAAGTTGCGCGGGCTACGGGAAATTTTCCCATCGGCGACCAATTGGAAGAGCACTGGCTCCACGCCGCCTTTATTCAAGGAATCGCGAATTTCTAATTGTTTGATCAGCTGCTTGGCACTGAATTCCTGGCCAAAGTTGGCATCTAAAAATTGAAGAAGTTTGCGTGCTAAAGAAGCACTATCAGTGTCCCCCTTCGGGCTTGAATGGCTTTTTTTGGAATTTTTTCTATCGGATTTTCTTCCCATGAGGGCTTTGTTTGTTCTAAGGTATAAAGTTTTGTTTGACCTGAAAATTTGAAGAGATGTTCTTTTTGTTACGATTCAGGGTATTCGATTTCTAGGTCTACTGGTTCTGGCTGTGGGTGCATGGCCAAAAAGATTTTGGCGGTAACTTCCACGTCACGAAGGCAGTAGTTTTTGATTTTTTCGAGATTTTTTTCTCGGTAGTAGGTGGGGTTGACTTCGCTCCCATCGATGCCTTCCTTGGAACTTGGAATTCCAAAAGCAGCGGCCAACAGCTCCAAGCGAGTGTAGTATTTGTAGTCTCCAAATCGCCAGAGTTCCATGGTATCCAGGTGCCGGATTTCCCAGGGTTTTTTGCCAGCCAACTGTAAGGGTTCTGGTAAGGAGATGCCTTGAATCAGCATGCGGCGGCAGAGGTATGGAAAGTCAAACTCTTTGCCATTGTGGGCACAGAGAATCCACTTTTTCTTTTCTAATAAGGCTTTTAACTCCAAAAGAGTTTCCTTTTCATCTTCCTGAGCAAAAACTTTTGATCGGAAGTA
>JBILBQ010000119.1:0-6991 GCA_044353615.1 Algoriphagus sp.
TGGCGTCATGTAAATTCGGGCTACCGAAGTCTTTCTTCTACCGATGGTATTGATTGTGTCCATGCGTCAGCAATTAAAGTGTGATGGCTTTCGGCTGCTGTGCTGCGTGAGGATGCTCAGATCCTTCATACACGTACAAGTTGCCGTACAACTTACTTCCTAATCTGTTTTTAGGCAACATGCCTTTGACTGCTTTCTCTATCAAGATGGTTGAAGATTTCTGCTTCAACAATCTTGGTGTAGAAATTCGCTGTCCACCTGGGTATCCAGTATGACGCACATATACTTTTGCGTCCCACTTGTCACCCGTCAATCGAACCTTGTCTGAATTGATTACGATGACATTGTCACCACAATCAACGTTAGGAGTGAAGCTAGGCTTCGTCTTTCCTCTCAAGATTTTCGCAACATCACTAGCCAAGCGTCCTAGAATTGCAGACTGGGCATCTACGATCACCCATTGCTTTTCTACGGTGGAGCTGTTGGCTGAGATGGTCTTATAGCTCAGAGTATCCACTTTGTAACTGTTTAATTTTTAGCTTATTAATTAATTATCGACCCCAAAAAGGGACACAAAGATAGGAGCATTTATTTTTCTATGCAAACTATTTGCATTCCTAAACCCTAATTTTCATTGGTTTAGCTAATTTTTTTTTAGCTAAATCGGTCAAGTGGGATGAAATTTTGCGTTACCTGTTCTTTTCGAGCTGCTGCACCAAGACTTGAAAGTCTTTCGGGTAAGGGGCTTCAACGGCTATTTTTTTGCCATTAAGGCCTAAAAATTGGATACTAAAGGCATGTAACGACACACGCTGCATGATGGGAAGTTCCTCTGTTTCTTTTTTTAAGTTGAACCGGCGCTTCAAAGCCGAGAGATACAAAGGTTTACCTCCATACAGCGTATCCCCACAAATAGGAGCCTTTAAGTAGGCCAGGTGAACTCGTATTTGGTGGAGACGGCCTGTGATCGGACTGCAGGCCAGTAAGGTGTGCGCAAAATAAGTTCTCAGCGTAGTGACGAGGGTTTGAGCAGGTTTACCATCCTTGCTTACCTTGGCAATGCCCTTGTTATTGGCAGCCAAGTTGCGATCCACCAGTAGGGATTGAAATTCTTGAATGCCTTCCACTACGGCATGGTATATTTTTTCCACCTGTCTATTTTCAAATTGCATGGCCAAATGTCGGTAAGCCTCGGGATGCTTCGCAATCACCAGGCAGCCGGAGGTTTCCTTATCCAAGCGGTGACAAAGCTGTGCATCCTCCCAATAGGTTTTGGCTAAGTCCAGGATATTTTGAGCCTCGTGTCGGTCGTCCAAACTCGAGAGGTAGGGTGGTTTGTTGATGACCATGAAATCCGAATTTTCTAAAAGAATCAGGTCTTCAAACGTTATTTTTTTCATGGAGGAGGTTGCCCAGTTTTCAGCAACAAAACTAGCCATTCCAATTCGGTCCAAAAAGTATTGCTGGAATTACTTCTCAAATGAGATAAATAGGGGGCTGGAAAATAAATCTGCGAGGTGACCCGATATCAGGAAGAGAGGTACTCAAATCTCTTCGATCGAATCGCTCTTCTTTTTCTCTTTTTCTAAAGGAAGTTCAAAACTAAAAATGGATCCTTTGCCCACTACTGAGGTAACAGAGATTTTGCTTTTATGCCCTTCTAGGATATGCTTGACGATGGCCAACCCAAGTCCTGTGCCTCCTTTGCCCTTAGATCTACTCTTTTCTACACGGTAAAAGCGTTCAAAAATGCGTTTTAAATCCTCAGGAGGGATGCCAGGACCAGTGTCTTTGACTTCTAACTGAATTTGATTTTTGCTCAACTTTAGGCTAACCTTTATCTCTCCGCCGTCATGGTTGTATTTGACAGCATTGAAAATTAGGTTTTGACACACGCGGTAAATTTTTTGTCGGTCCGCGATAGTAGGATAGCTTTTAGAGCGGTCAGCATCAACAGTGATGTGGACCTCTCGTTTACCTGCCTTGTGCTCCAATTCATCGATTACTTCCATCACCAACTCAAGAAGATCAAACTCAGAAAAAGAAAATTTGATGACTCCAGATTCCATCTGGTTGAGGGTGAGCAGATCATGAACCAGGTGGTCAAGGGAATCCAAACTTTTTGCAGCTTTTCGGAGGAACTTCATTCGCACCTGCTTGTCATCGATGGCTCCATCAATCAGCGTATGAATGTAACCTTGTGTTGCAAAAATCGGAGTTTTAAACTCGTGCGAAATGTCTGCAATAAATTCTCGCCTGAATTCAGCGTTTTTCTTTAGTGTATCAATTTCGCTCTGCCTTGCGAGCGCATAAGAATTGATGACTTTGTTTATTTTTTTTAAGGGGGAAAGCGAGGAGCGTATGGATTTGTCTTGAATTTCTGTAAGGTCTTTTTTCTGAATTTTTTCCAAAAGGCCATAAATATTTCCGATTTCTCGAAAGACCAGAAATTCCAACGAAATACTTATTAGTAGGTAGGAAATGGAGAAGGATAAAAGTAGCGCCGCCCAAAGTGTTGACGCGGTGGAGGAGGGAATCAGGAACAAAAAAGCCGTCACCAAACCAGAAATGGCGATTGCTAGAATTAAGGAAATGCCCCGAGACCCTGTTGGCATGTTAACCTAACTCAAATTTATACCCTACACCTTTGACCGTACTGATGTACTCTTCTCCGATTTTTTCGCGCACTTTTCGGATATGTACATCCACTGTCCGAGCTAAAACGAAAACATCAGATCCCCAAATATTGTGCAAGAGCTCGTCTCGGCTAAACACTACATTCGGATTGTTGGCTAGAAAGTACAAGAGTTCAAATTCCTTTTTAGGTAAGGTTATTGTTTTACCCGCTTTGTCGATGGTGTAACTGCTGCGGTCAATTTTCAAATCTCGTATTTTTATTTGACCTTTTTCTTTTTCCTTTTTGGAATCTCTTCTGAATAAGGCTGCAATGCGGCTCATTAAAGCACGCGGTTTGATCGGCTTGGTGATGTAGTCGTCGGCTCCAACATCAAATGCGGCTACTTCCGAGTACTCTTCCGATCGGGCGGTGAGGAAAATAATAAAGGCATGCTTGAGCTCTGGTATTTGCCGTATTTGCAGGCAGGTTTCTACTCCGTCAAGATTGGGCATCATGATGTCTAGTAGAATGACATCAGGTTGAAATTTAATTGCCGTCTTGACTCCTTTGAGACCATCTTCAGCCGTCGCTACTTCATAGCCCTCTTTTTGCAGGTTGTACTTTAAAATTTCCACGATGCTTGGTTCGTCATCGACGACCAATACCTTGATTTTTTGCTTTTCTGCCATGGGAAGAATTCCTAAATGTTTTTGAAAATTAATGAATATCTACGGCTTCAAATTAAATAGTAAAGTAACCTTTCAATGACCCATCCAAAAGCACCTCAATAAAGGGGCTTTTCTTTGCGCTTTGTTAAGTTAGTGTTAATCGCTAAGTCATTCTAATTTTTCAATCCTCTGGCGCTTCGGATGTCGATATTTAAAGAGCCAATAAACAGATTGGCCTTGATTTTTACTGGGATTTTGTAGGGATCCTTGGTAATCCAGACTTTCACAGGGTACTCTCCTCGGAACAAGCTATTTTTAGGTATTTGAGGCGAAAAGACATAGGTTTCTTTCCTGCCTAGGCTTGTCTCAAGGGTTTCAGTTCCTTCGAATATTAATTTTAGGTTATATATTTCTTTGTCAAAAAATCCTCGAATTAAAATTTCTTGTCCCTTCCGCATGTCGGAGAGGTCTAAGGTGCGTAAATAATAGAATCCACTCACCAAATCTTGTACCGTACCTGGAAGTGAAAACACTTTAACCTCCTTGATTTTTTTGTTTTCCCGATCGTAAAGCTCTAGAGTGGCCTTTTTATTTTGTTGGTCAAAATAAATCTTTTCATTTCTTCGGTAGCGTCCCTCTTCGATGTAGCGGTAGGAAAGCCTGGGCAAAAGAGTTTGGGTATTCAGGTGAGTGCCCCAGTTGTCGTTTACTTTTCCAAAAAGAGTAGCGGCACCAATAGTTTTTCCATACACATCAATTTTAAAATGAGGCTGGCCATTTTCAACAATTGGTTTTTTCCCCACTAGCATCCGGCCCTCAGCTAGATCAACCCAGCCATAACTTACCTCAAAAAGTAATTCCTCTCCATAAGTGAAGGGAACGGGTTTACCTGGTGATTGTGCCCAGGTCGCGGTAAGAGGTAAATGGGCGAGCAAGAGGATCTGAAAATAGCGCCTCATTAGATAACTGACAATTTGTGACAAAAGCGAAAGAATCCTAGGATAAATTTTACCAAATATGCGGTTTTGAAGGTTAAAAGTACAAATTTGCACAGCGAAAACAAGGCAGACCTATACCTTGTTATTTGTGTAGCAAATTGGTAACTTGAACATTTTAACCTATACCCAACTCTCGACATGAGTACGATCAACGCAGAAAAACTCAAAGCATTACAGCTCACCATTGACAAGCTTGAAAAAACATACGGCAAGGGTGCTGTCATGAAGCTTAGCGACAATAAAGTATTGGATATTCCCGCCATTTCCACGGGTTCCTTAGGTTTGGACATGGCCTTGGGTATTGGAGGTATTCCTAGAGGTAGAGTCATTGAGATTTATGGCCCAGAATCTTCTGGAAAGACCACCTTGACATTGCATTGCATCGCCGAAGCTCAAAAGGCAGGAGGGATGGCGGCATTTATTGACGCAGAACATGCATTCGACAAGAATTATGCAGAAAAGCTAGGGATTGACACTGAAAACCTGCTGATTTCTCAGCCAGACAACGGGGAACAAGCGCTAGAGATTGCAGAGCACTTGATTCGTTCAGGGGCGATTGACATTATCGTCATTGACTCTGTAGCTGCTTTGGTGCCCAAGGGAGAACTAGAAGGGGAAATGGGCGAAAGCAAAATGGGATTGCAGGCCCGCTTGATGTCTCAGGCGCTTCGCAAGCTTACTGGAGCAATTCACAAAACCGGCTGTTCTTGTATTTTTATCAACCAGCTTCGTGACAAAATTGGAGTGATGTTTGGAAGCCCTGAAACAACCACCGGTGGTAACGCTTTGAAGTTTTATGCTTCTGTGCGATTGGACATCCGTCGAGTAGGACAGATTAAGGATGGTCCAGACAATATTTTGGGCAATAGAACGCGTGTGAAGGTGGTTAAAAACAAGGTGGCTCCACCTTTCAAAGTGGTGGAATTTGACATCATGTATGGTCAGGGCATCTCCAAAGTTGGCGAAGTAATCGACCTCGGCGTGGAGTTAGAAATCATCAAAAAGGCAGGATCATGGTTTTCCTACAATGGAGAGAAACTAGGACAAGGCCGTGATGCAGTAAAAAATCTATTGTTAGACAATCCAGAATTACTCGAAGAACTGGAAGGAAAGATCAAAGGTGCATCAGGATTGCTTCCTACTGAACCGACAATTTCTATAGAAGATTAAGGACGAGCTACAAGTAACAAAAAGGTCCCGTATTTAATGTGCGGGACCTTTTTTTGTTTAGTTTGTTCGAATGGCTTCTACCGGATCCATCCTTGCAGCAAGCGTGGCAGGCACTATTCCTGCAACTACTCCGATCGCAGAGGATACGCCAAGGCCTAAGATGATGTTGTTGAAGGACAATACCAGTTCAAGACTTCCCAAAGGAATAAAGCTCAGTAGGTACACGAGCAGGATCCCGGAGCCCCCACCAATCAAACTCAAGCAGATCGCTTCAAAAAGGAATTGGAATAGGATGAAATAATTTCTGGCACCTAGGGATTTTTGAATTCCGATGATGTTGGTTCGCTCTCGGACGGACACAAACATGATGTTGGCAATTCCAAAGCCGCCTACCAAAATAGAAAAACCTCCAATCACCCAGCCTGCCACGGAGATCACATCAAAAATAGACCCGATGGCATTTTGAATAAATTCGGTTTTGTTGAGCGCAAAGTTATTTTCTTGGGTAGGCTTCAATCCCCTTTTTGCACGAAGGAAACCAGCCATCTCATTTTCTAAGGCCACTAGCCCCACATCGGTATCTCTACCTTTGGCGGCGATTGTGGGTTCAAGTCCATCACGGCCGGTGTAGTACATTTTACTAAAGGCCCCAAAAGGCACCAAACAGGCTTCATCTTTGGATGGGAGCTCTAAAAATCCTTCCCCTTCCTCTTCAAAAATACCGATGATGGTAAATTTCATCCCCTTGATTTTTACTTCTTTACCCAAAGCTGCTTCGTTGGGAAATAGGGTAGTGGCGATTTTTTTTCCGATGATAATCAGGTTTCGAGACGCATTGATCTCTGCCTCAGAGAAGTAGCGACCTTCTTCCAAGGCTACTTCAAACACATCTTGGTAGGAATAGGCGATCCCAGATAGGGAAGTGCCTTGGTACGAATTGCTTCCAGCTTGGATGGTTGCAGAAGAGGAGGCGGAAATGGTGACTCCATCTGCATTTTTTAATCGCTCCTCCAAAAATTTGTATTCCGCATAGGTGCCAGGAGGTCGTTGGAAATACTTCCACCAAGGGTAGTCTTGAGGTCCATTGGCGAATGGGAATCGGTCAACTCGCATGACATTGGTTCCCAAGAAGGCAAAGGATGACTTGATTTTTCCCTCCAAGGAATCCACCAAAGTGAATACAGCAATGATGGCAAAAATGCCGATTGTCACCCCCAAAAGGGAAAGAATGGTGCGTGTGAGGTTGGATTTTAAGGCCGTAATGGCAAACCTAAAACTTTCCCAAGAAAGCTTTATAAATAGCATAGAATAACTAGTTGGTTAAAACAATTTGTCAAGTTAGCTGAAATTGGGCATTTTTGTTATTATCTTTGCATTTTTTAAAGTAATCTTCCAATCGAGTTTTGAATACCCCAAACACTCTTCACCATCCCCTATGAAATTATCTGATTTCAAATTTGAAGTTCCCAAAAAACTGATCGCGCTCTATCCCACTGAAAATCGTGATGAGTCCAGATTGATGGTTGTTCATCGGAAAA
>JBILBQ010000120.1:0-6877 GCA_044353615.1 Algoriphagus sp.
CGGCGGGCCACTTGCGCTGGTGCAAAACGGAGATATGATCGCATTGGATGTTCCCAATCGCAGCCTAAACCTGCTGATCTCAGAAGAAGAATTTGCAAAAAGAAAAGCGGCATTTTCTCCCAGCCCTCTTCCTTACGACAGAGGCTATGTCAACTTGTTTCTCGACAAGGTGAACCAAGCCCATGAAGGAGTAGATTTTGATTTTCTCCAAGGAAGTTCGGGACCTGAGGTAAAACGAGATTCCCACTAGGATTTTAATACGCACCGAATTGGCCACCTGAAGGCAACTCCATATAAAAAACAACATGACCAAAGTAGCACTCATCACCGGAGCAGGACAAGGGATCGGACTCGCCATCGCCAGAAAATTGTTGGAAGAGGGTTCCCACATTCTCCTGAATGACCGCGAAAAAAGCCTAACCCAGGAGGCTGTAGCCCAGCTTTCCCGCTTGGGGAAAGGATCGGTCATCGGTTGCTCCGGAGATGCCGCAGACCCAGATGTCATCGAGGAGATGCTTAACCTTGCGGTTAAAAATTACGGCACCATCGACCAGCTGGTTTGCAATGCCGGCATCACGCTGTTTGGTAATTTCTTGGACTATGGAAGAGAGGATTTTATGGAAGTGGCCCGGGTCAATCAGGCAGGAACTTTCTTCCTCACGCAGGCAGTAGCTCGCCTGATGAAATCTCAAGAAAAAGGGGGAGCAATCTTGTTCACCTCCTCGGTGACCGCCCACCAAAGTCATGAGAATTTGGCGGCCTACGCCATGAGCAAGGCAGCCATCGAAATGTTGGCAAAAAATCTGGTGCTTGAACTTGCCCCCTTGGGCATCCGCATCAACACCATTGCCCCAGGGGCAACCTTGACGGAACGAACCACTTCGGACCCTAACTATGCGGCTACCTGGTCGAAGATTACGCCGCTAGCACGGCCAGCATTTCCAGAAGATATTGCAGCAGCGGCAGCATTTCTTCTCTCGGATGCCGCCCGACACATCACCGGCCAAACCCTTATCATCGATGGGGGATGGACCGCTATCAGCCCTTCCCCTTATGCCTAATTCAGCAACTCAATTTGCTCCAGCACCTCCACCCTGGACCCTGCATGGGGAAGGAATTATCTTACTCTACCGCTTCAAAAAATCCTGGGTAGAAAGCAAGGCCAATCTCCCTGCCGAGCTCCAAGATCAATTTAAAGGAGGCTTCGGATATGTGATGCTGGTGGATTACAGCAGCTCCCCAGTAGGCCCCTACCAAGAACTACTTTTTATTCCAGGTCAGTTTGGGGAAAAGAAATTCCAATCCATCACCCGAATTTTGGTGAGTTCCGAAGCTAGCACCGACCAGGGTAGAAAAAACTGGGGCATCCCCAAGGAAACAGCCACCTTCCATTGGGAAAAAGAATTGGGGAAAGACCACATTCGCGTGGAACTGGAGGGAAAAACGATACTCGACACAGAAATCAGCCATGGGGGAATTCCCTTGCCCATCAGCACCGCCCTCCTTCCGCTGCGCCTGAAGCAGACGCTGGATGGAAAAACTTATTTGACGCTCCCCAAAGGACGTGGCTGGGGCAAATTGGCCCGAGTGAAGCGCATGCAGGTAGATCCGCAGCTTTTTCCTGACCTGGAAGGCATCCAACCCTTGATTGCCCTCAAGGTCAATCCTTTTTCCATCGACTTCCCTGTACCTACCCTCCTGCCCAACCATGAATAGCTTCAAGGACGCACAGGTCATCGTCACAGGTGCGGGATCTGGCATTGGCCGGGAACTGGTTCGTCAACTCTACCCACAAACCCAAAAGATTTTGGCTGTTGACTACCTGCCACAAGCGTTGGAATCCCTTCAAAAGGAATTTCCGCAGCTGAATACCTTGTGTGCAGACTTAAGCCTCAAGGAAGGAAACGGCACTATTTTGACCTGGGTGAGCGCGCACTGGACGCATGTGGATATTTGCTTCGCTAATGCAGGAAAGGCAGAGTATGGAGAAGCATCCCTGCAAAATTGGAAGGAGATGGATCGCCTTTTTCAGCTGAATGTGCACTCCCCCATCCAAATGGGGATGGCCTTGAAACAAGCATTTCCTAACCATGATTTGCGCCATGTGATCACTTGTTCCGCCATCGCTCATTGGTCCATTCCAGGCTACAGCTTGTACGGCAGTACCAAAGCAGCAATCCTGCAATGGGCCGAATCGCTCTGGGCAGAGCGGGCAGGAGATTGGTTGACCCTCGTATTTCCTATTGCTACGGCCACCTCCTTTTTCGATACTGCAGGAACAAATATTCCAAAAGCATTTCCAATCCAAACTCCAAAAGAGGTCGCTGCAGCCATGCTCGCAGGCGTTACGAAAGGGAAAAAGAAAATTTTCCCCTCCACCCTCTTTCGAAGTCTCCTTTTCATGAATCGATTTCTCTTTTTCGTACAACCTCTAGCACAGTACCTTGAATACAACAAATTCAAAAATTGGCTATCCAAATCCACTTCCTGAAACACTTTATCTTCTTAGCTATGAAAAATTTACTCCTCAGCCTATCGGTTCTTGCCCTCTTGGCCTCCTGCCAGCAGCGCGAAACCCTTCCCGATACCCTCCCCATGCAAGTGGCCAAGGCCTACGGCTTTGAAAACTGGGATCAGGTCAAGTCCATTGGTTACACCTGGAATGTGCAGCGAGATTCTGCCACAGTCGTTTCTCGAACTTGGAAATGGAACATCAAAGACAGCACGGTGTCATACACTGGAGCAGATACCAGCTTTACTTACAGCCTCGTGGCAGACTCCCTTCCGAAGCAGGACGGTGGCTTTATCAACGACAAGTACTGGGCACTGATGCCATTTCAGTTGGCCTGGGACAAAGGCTACACTTACGAAGTCACTGAAAAGGCAAGCAGCCCCATCCAAGGACTTCCTTCCACCAAATTGAGTATTCTGTATGGTGCGGAAGGAGGCTATACCCCTGGCGATGCCTATGACCTGTATCTCGATGCAGAACACAAAATACTAGAGTGGACCTTTCGAAAAGGGAATGCTCCCGAGGGCCGCACCTGGACCTGGGAAAAGGCAGTGCCCTACGGCCCGATTCAACTCAGCATGGAGCACAAGGACCCGGAAGGAAAGCGCTTCATCTGGCTGACCGATGTGACCATCAACTAAGACCGCACAAGCCTTCTCCCCTTAAAATTTCGAATTCGCAAGTTCCTCCCAAATGAAAAAATCCTCCAACTCTACTAGGCGAACCTTCCTGCTTCAATCGGGAGCTCTCCTTGGTGCGGGCCTACTCGCCAATCCGCTTTCCGGTTGGGCTGGCCCCCTCCAAAAATCATGGACGGTAGGCGAGATCATGGACCTGTTTATTTCTCAGGTACCCAAGGCTCCCTTTGCACAGACGGTGGATACAATCAAAATTGGCTCGAGAGACACGGTAGTCACTGGGATCGTCACGACCATGTTCCCCAGCATCGCGATCATCAAAAAGGCGATTGAGTTGAAGGCCAACCTCATCATTCCCCACGAACCCACCTTTTACTCCGGGCAGGACGATACCGACTACCTCCAAAACGACCCCGTCTTCCGTGGCAAATACGACCTGCTCGCCCAGAATAAGATGACGGTCTGGAGAAATCACGACTATGTACACCGCATGCAAGACGATGGGGTACGAGTAGGCGTGGTGGAAGAACTGGGATGGAAGGACTACTATACTCCTGGAAGCCCAATCTTGCAGATTCCGACCACTTCCCTGAGGTCAGTCATCGACCACATCAAAACGCAAATGAAAGTGCCGGCGATGCGCTTTGTGGGCGATTTAGATCAACCCTGCTCCAAAGTACTGCTCCTGCCCGGTGCTGTAGGCGGAAAAACCCAAATCACCCGAATTCAAGAACACCGTCCCGATGTGTTGATCTGTGGTGAATCCAACGAATGGGAAACACCCGAATACGTGAAAACCGCCCAAGAACTCGGTATGAAGCTTTCCATGGTAGAAATCGGCCACTCCGCCAGCGAAGAAGGAGGCTCAGAGTTTGTAAAAAACTGGTTGGAAACCCATGTTCCAGGCGTCCCGGTCTACCACATTCCTTCTGGCAATTCCCTGTCGGTTTACTAACTTTAAACTTTGTCAAGTCCACTTAATTTCCTTTCCATGAAACGCATTTTTCTCGCTCTTCTCCTTGCCATTTCCCCCTTCCTCTCCTTTGCCCAGCAGAAGCTGAGCCCAGAAGAAAAAAAACTAGTGGAACGCATCGATAAAAATTACCAGGAGACAGTAGCGCTCTTGGAGGAGGTGGTCAACATCAACTCGGGCTCCCTCAACCTAGAAGGTGTGCGGGAAGTGGGCCGCGTTTTTGAGCGGGAGTTTCAAAAAATTGGATTTCAAACCGAGTGGGTAGACGTCCCTGCAGGAGTGAAGCGCGCTGGACATTTTGTGGCTACGCGAACAGGCACGAAAGGAAAAAAACTATTTCTGATTGGTCACCTGGACACCGTTTTTGAAAAAGACATGCCCTTTACCCCCTTCACCTGGCTCAACGACAGCACCGCCACAGGCCAAGGTGCCAACGACATGAAGGGAGGAGATGTGCTTGTGCTCGCTAGCCTCAAAGCGCTACATGAACTCGGCTACTTGAAAGACCGAACCATTACCGTGTATTTCAATGGAGACGAGGAAAGTACCGGCAACGGGGCATTGTCTAGAAAAGATTTCATCGCCAGAGCCAAAGAGCATGACCTTGCCTTGGCCTATGAGACGGCCCAGGGTTTTGGTGGAGCCACAGTGGCTCGCCGAGGAGCTTCTGGCTGGACCTTGAAAACCAGCGGAAAGCAAGGTCACTCTAGCGGAGTATTTGGCCAAAATGCTGGCTATGGAGCCATTTACGAAGCTGCCCGAATCTTAAACGAATTTAGAGAAGCCCTTGCAGGTGAAAAGTACCTGACCTTCAATCCAGGCCAGTTTATCGGGGGTTCTGATGTGAGTATTAATCCCAACACAGGTGCCGGTAGCTCCCTTGGAAAAACCAATATTGTAGCCCGTGAGGCAATTGTAACTGGTGATTTGCGCTTTTTAGGAGAAGCCCAAAAAGAAGCGGCTCGCGCCAAAATGCGGGAGATCGTTGCCAACAACCTGCACCAAACGGATGCAGAAATTACCTTTTACGATTACATCCCCTCCATGGAACCTACTCCCGGCAACTATGCCCTAGCCGAAACGCTTAGCCTTGTTAGCCAAGACCTGGGCTATGGCCCCGTGAAGCCAGGAGATCCGGGTAGCCGCGGTGCGGGAGATATCTCTTTTGTGGCTTCTTTTATGGACAGCTTGGATGGCCTAGGTGCATCCGGCTCTGGGGCCCATGCTCCTGGAGAAACCATCAACATGAAGCAATTTCCTTCCTTGATCAAACGAAATACACTTCTCTTGTACCGTCTGACCCGATAAGTTGATGAAAAAAATAGTCCTTCCCGCCCTCTTGGCCTTGATCCTATTATCCAGCCAAACTCCCAAAACTGCAGATCCCAAGCCCATGCCGCCCAAGAAAATTATCGTTTACCAGGTATTCACTAGACTTTTTGGCAACACGAATACCAGCAACATTCCTTGGGGCACTAAGGAACAAAATGGGGTGGGCAAGTTTAACGACTTTACAGATGCTGCCTTGGCAGAAATCAAAAAGTTGGGCGTATCCCATGTCTGGTACACCGGCGTACCACACCACGGAGTCATCGGCGATTTCCCTGAAATCGGCCTCAGCTCCGACGATCCAGACGTGATCAAAGGCCGTGCAGGATCTCCCTATGCCGTGCGGGACTACTACCAGGTCAACCCAGACTTGGCGGTAAATGTGTCGCGCAGAATAGAAGAGTTTGAAGCGCTGATTGTCCGGACGCATGCCCAAGACATGCAGGTGATCATCGACATTGTACCCAACCACGTATCCCGTCATTACGAAGGAAAAAACAATCCCAGTGGAGTTCAGGATTTCGGTGCTGGGGACGACAAGACCGTGGCTTACCACAAGGACAACAACTTCTACTACATCCCTGGGGAATCCTTTCGGGTTCCTGAATCCAAAAATGGCTACCAGCCCTTGGGCGGTGCGGCACATCCCTTGAGCGATGGAAAGTTTGATGAATTTCCAGCCAAATGGACCGGCAATGGATCCCGAAAGGCACAGCCCGACTTCTACGATTGGTACGAGACCGTCAAAATAAATTATGGCGTCAGCCCAGAGGGCAAGAAAGAGTTTGCAGAACTGCCCGCAAATGCAGCTACCTTGGATTGGAGTACGCATTACGCATTTTGGCAGGGGAAAGCAGTGCCTGACTCTTGGAAAAAATTCAAAGACATCACCCAGTTCTGGTTGAGCAAGGGTGTGGATGGCTTCCGATTTGACATGGCCGAAATGGTACCTGTCGAGTTCTGGTCCTACCTCAACTCCCACATCAAAAAGACAAATCCCAATGCCTTCCTTTTGGCGGAGGTGTACAACCCAAGCCTCTACCGTGACTACATCCAAAAGGGAAAGATGGATTACCTCTACGACAAGGTAGAGCTCTACGACACGCTGAAGCACATCATGCAAGGCCATGGCTCCACGGACAATTTGGTACCAATCCTACAAGGCTTGTCGGACATCGAGCACCACATGCTGCATTTCCTCGAAAACCACGACGAGCAGCGGATAGCTAGTCCAGAGTTTGCGGGCAATCCTTGGAAGGCACTCCCGGCAATGGTGGTCTCGGCCACAAGCACTACCTCACCAACGATGATTTACTTTGGACAGGAAGTGGGTGAGCCTGGCGCCGAAATGGCCGGCTTTGGACAGCCCAGTCGCACTTCCATGTTTGATTACATTGGCGTTCCTCAGCACCAGAAATGGGTAAA
>JBILBQ010000121.1:0-6866 GCA_044353615.1 Algoriphagus sp.
AACTAGTCAACGGTTGACAGTCCACAGACGACAGCCAATTGCAATTTGTCAACGGTCCACAGTTGACAGACGACAGCAAATCGTAATTGTAGAGACAAAGCGAACTATAACATCCATTAACGGTGGACCGTGGTCCGTTAGCTGTTGACCGATTGACCATTAAAAAAAATCTCCACCTTCTTCTTACATTTTAATCTAATCATTAACTTAACGCTACACTAACATTCTTATTTATGAAAAAAGTAAAATTCACAGTCGCTAGCTTTATGCTATTGGCTTTCTTTTCGGCCACGATCTTGACTTCTTGTGGTGGTAAAAAAGAGGAAGCTGCTGAAGCTACGGATTCCACAGAACAAGCTGCTGAACATCCTGAAGGCGCGGAGCATCCTGCTGAAGGTGGTGAGCATCCAAAAGATACCACTTCCAAGGATACTCCAGCTTAACAAAAAAAAGAGGCTTTCTCACAATCGAGAAAGCCTCTTTTTTTGATCAAGATTTTCGCTGGAAGGTAAAGGTAGTCGGTGCTTTGACCTCTTTGCCCTTGACTTCCAAGTAGGGATACACCAGAAAATTGAAGGGACCAGCACTTGGCCCAGGATTGAGCTCCAAGTCCCTGCCTCGGGTAAACTCAATTCGGTTGGCAGGGTGCCTCCCAAAATAGTAGGTGGCCAAGGCCGTGTACTTATTCGCTTCACTAATATCCACAGGCCACCATTTGCCATCGGCATAGAACTCTGCCCAGCAATGGTATCCATCCATCCCTCCTTCGCTGCGGTCCGAAGGAATGGAAGCCCCAATTGCAAAGCGGGAAGGAATGCCCACCGAACGCGCTAAGGAGATAAAGTAGGAATGGAAATCGGTGCAATTGCCAGTTTTGGAATCACAGGCGTAATTGGAATCTCCGCGACCAAAATCCCCAAACTTCATGTAGCGCATCGTTTCGATGATGTAATCGTACAACCTTCGGGCCTGAATCAGATGCGATTCCTTGATTTTTTCTCCCAAAGCCTCTTTGGCGATTTCTTCAAATCTTCCACCTACAGGCATCAGCTTGTTGCTCCCCAAATACATCTTGGAATCGGGCTGTGGAGCTGCATAAGGTCCTTTTTCGCTGCGCGTGACGGCGTAGGAGATAGAAATCTGCTTTCCACTGTGTTCTGGCCCCAAACTCATGTAAAGCACCTCATTCGAGTTGGCTTCGTCTTTCAAGACTTTAGCGTCAGTAGGAAGATTCTTCTCGAGCACTTTCACTTCTTGAAATGCGTCGGACAAGGCCATGGGAATCCAGATCTCCGCGGATTCAGTGAGGGAGGGGAGGGTGACGGTGTAGTAAAACTCGAAACTGTCTTTTCCTTCTTTGACCCCGAGTAGGGAATTATCGGATTGTTCTAAGGGCATTTTATACCAGGTTTTGTCTTGTTTTTGTTTCCAACTGTAATAAGGCTTGCCGTTCAACTTGTGCACGGAGGTACTCGTGATCGCCATACTTCCTGGTGTGCCTTCCATAAAGAAGTCTACATCGTACACATCCCCAGACTCGTCCACCAAGTCCACACAGGCAAAGTGGCTTTCCGGGCCTAGGTTGGAAAGGTATTCGGTGTGTACCCTGACCAACTTCATTTTGAGATCGTGATTTTCGTCCTTAACGGGAAAAAAACCACCATTCTCTTGAGTTGTCTGCGAAATATAGTTCTTGATCTCAGCTTCTATTTCAGCAATGGCCAAGGGAGCTGCTGCTTCATTTTTAGCCTTTTCTGGGGCATTACAGGAATACCCCACCAACATGCAAATGCAGGCAAGGGTTGCTCGAAAATTGCGAAACTGTGGATTCATGGTTGATAAATTTAAGTCCTATGCACCCAGCAAAGTGGATAAAATTAGGTAAAACAAAGAAGGACAGATCAGACATCCCAAGCCTGTGTAGAAGGTGGCGGTGACTGCGCCGTAGGGCACCAAGGCAGGATCTGTGGCGGCCAATCCAGCTGCCACACCGCTGGAAGTTCCCATGATGCCCCCATAGGCCATTGCTGATTCGGGGGATTCCAAACCAATTTTCTTAGCCAAAAGGGGAGTGAGGATGGTGACTGCGATGGTTTTGACTACGCCTGTGGCGATGCTGAGCGCGATCACCTCCGAACTCGCACCCAAGGCTCCTCCCGTCACAGGGCCTACAATGTAGGTACAGGCTCCAGCACCCAAGGAACACAAACTGACTGCATCGCGGTAGCCCATCATCCAAGCTAGGGCAACTCCTGCAAGAAAGAAAACGCCAATCCCTAGTACCAAGGAGATTAACCCTATCCAGCCGCTTTTTCGAATGAGGAGGAAGCTCGCACCTGCGGCCGTAGCCACAATGGCAAAATCACGAAACATGCCTCCACCCAAGACCGATAAACCCGCAAAAAGAGGTAGATCGGAGAGGCCCTGTTCCCCGTCTGCAATGAGCCCACCCAGATAGCCCATACCCAAAGCCAAAAAGATGGCGAGCGCAGATCCAGGGATTTTGGAAGCAAAAACCTTTTTGGAAAGTACATCCGCTCCCCAGGTGAGTAGTCCTACCACCAAAAATGCGAAGACCAAGCCATTTTTCTCGAGTACTTGCTGCAGTTCTTCCATCTCAAGAAGTCCCCAGTTTTTTAATCAGCACCTTAAATATCCAAAAGGCTAGAAGTACAGGGAGTAACCCTGCTAATATTGCCAATAGTCCAGAAGATACAGCTGATTTTACATTCAAGCTTGCGGCCATCGCGATGACGATGGGAATGTATAGCTTGTTCCAAAATTCAATGCCAAAGGCAAATTCACCGTTCCAGAGTTCTTTTTTTACCGAGGCTTCCTTGAGTAGTAGAAAGAATATCATCGCAAATCCCACACCACCCACATTGGCATCAATGCCGAGCCAACTGCCAAGCAGCGCGCCGCACCACATGCCGGCAAGAAAACAAAACGAAAGAAGTGCTAAACCTTTGATCATGGTCGAAAAAACTGGGTTGGGCTACGAATCAGGAAAATAAGGGTTTTAGTTCATTTTTCACCACTTTACCCATTGCATTTCGCGGAAGCTCAGCTAAGATCTGGTAGACCTTGGGTGATTTGTAATTGGGAAGGCGTTCCTTCAACCAGTCTTTCAATTCCGCAAGCTCTAGGGTTGTTTCGGTCACCAAGACCGCAGCAACCAGTTCGCCCCACTCTTCATTGGGAATGCCTATGACCGCACAGTCTTTGATCAAGGCATGGCTACGAAGTACTTCCTCGATCTCTAGGGCAGATATCTTGTAGCCGCCCGACTTGATGATGTCGATTGAATCACGGCCCAAAATGCGGTAATAGCCTTGTTCTACCACGGCGATGTCGCCTGTTTTAAACCATCCATCTTCGGTAAATGCCTTTTGTGTGGCCTCTGCTTTTCCCCAATAGGTAGTAAATACTCCAGGACCTTTTACTTGGATCTCTCCAGGAGTTCCGAGCGCCACCGCTTCGAAGGCTTCATCTACCAAGCGAACTTCCACTCCTGGCAATGAGGTACCAATGTATCCGGTTCTTCGTTCGCCACGGTAGGGATTGCTGATGGCCATGCCGATTTCCGTCATGCCGTAGCGCTCCAATAGCGTATGCCCCGAAACTTCCTTCCAGCGCTCCATCACGGAGGCGGGCAAGGCTGCAGAACCCGAAACCATCAATCGGAATTCATTCAGACAAGTTGTAAGCGCTTTTTGTTGATTTTCTGAATAAGAGTCAAATTCTGCAATCAATTTAAAATAGATGGTTGGCACGGCCATAAATACATTGACCTTGCCCTCCAAAAAGATGGAGAACACTTCCTCGGCTTGGAAGGGATGGAGAAATTGGAGTGTAGCGCCCGCCCAAAGTGCACAGCAAGTAACATTGACCAGCCCGTGTACATGGTGTAGTGGTAGAAGGCAGAGGGTATGATCTGAAGCAGTCCATTCCCATGCATGAATCAGGGTGGAGATCTGAGCTTCCAAATTGGCATGGGTAGAAAGTACCCCCTTGGGCAAGCTTGTGGTGCCGGAGGTGTACAAGATCAAAGCCCCTCGATTGGAGGATACTTCTGGAAGCGGGGTAGTTTCTAGGTCCTGCTGAATTGACTCTACATCCAGCAAGGGGATTCCTTTTTCCAATGCGTAGTCTTGGAGTAAGTCCTGATAGGCCTTTTCTACCACCAAAACCGAGGCCTTCGTGTCCTCAATCACATAAGCGAGGGAAGGCAAGGGATAGCTTAGGCAAAGCGGAACGGCTATTCCACCCGCTTTCCAGATACCCCAAAGGGTTGCCACATAATTGATTCCGGGGGAAACCATGAATGCCACGGTCGCTTGGTTCAAATCAGCCTGTCCCTGGAGCAAGTGCTGGGCGACATGGGAACTTCTTTCCCAAAGACTGCCGTAGGTGTATTCACCGGAGGAGTCTACAATAGCAATTGCATGCGGATGGAGCTGGGCTTGGGTAAAAATTGGAAGCATATTTTTTTTTGCAATAGAAAAGAAAAAAAAGGCAAGAAGCAAGAGACAAGAGCCGAGAGACAAGAAGCGAGAGACAAGAAGCGAGAGGCAAGAGCCAAGAGCCAAGTGTACTAGGTACGAAGTACAAGGTACCAAGTAGCTTAAGGTTCCATAGACTGCATGAAGTAAGTGATATGCTTAGATAGTCAGAGACATTTGTTTTTAAAACCACATAGCCACATAGAAAAACTCTATGTGGCTTTAAAGAAAACCGGAGCTCCGAGCTGGATAAGGCAGATTTCTTGAATTGTCTTGGTGTTTTTTTAATCTCGAATTAGGAAAGTACTAATCCCACCTAGAAATGCGAGTTACCTGCCTTTCGCAGGTAGGATACTTTTTCAATGACGAATGCCCATATCGGAATGTCGAAATAAGGTAGTACAAAGAACCAAGTACTAAGTATTAAGTACCAAATTGTGAGTAGGATTCTAATTCTTAAGGTACTTCGTAAATTGTACTTGGTACTTCGAACAATTAAGTCTATTCTCTTGCCTCTCGGTTCTTGCTTCTTGAATTGGCTAGATACTTTTTCAATGTCGAACGCCCAACGCCGAATGTTGAATTAAGAACTGAAAATTCGTAAGCCATACGAATCTCGTCTCACAACGCAATGAGTCTACTTGGTACTTTGTACTTGGTACAAAAAAAAAGGGCTGCCCGTAATAGCAGCCCTTTTTATGAAAGTGGATTTGATTAGTTCAAGAACTCATCGAAAGTTAAGCTTACAAAGTACATGGTACCTACAGTTGGGTTACCCCATGCTTGTCTGTATCCCGTCTTGTTGAATAGGTTAGATCCACCGATTTTCAAGATAGACTTCAAAGCCTTCATTTTTATGCTCATTTGAGCATCGAAAGTTCCGAAAGCAGGCATCACAGAAAGTTGCTGTGAAGACACTGTAGGAGCTACGAAAGAAGACTGCCAAGCAAATTCACCCTGCCATCTGTAGGACATTGCAAAACCAATGTTCTTCACGATCTCACGGTTAGCAAAGTTAACTACATAACGGTACTCAGGAGTGTTGAAAGAAGGCTGGAAACCAGTTACTGTCAATTCCTCTAGGTTCTGCAAGGTGTTGTAAGATACGTTACCACCGATGGTGTAGTTTTTAGGCAAACGGTAATCTGCGCCCAATGCCCAACCCCAAGATTTAATCGTCTCAGTTCTGTTAACTGGCATAGAGTAGATATTTCTTGTGTTTGCATTCAATAGGTTAAGACCCAAAGTAGATGCTGGACTAGTAGCTACAAAGTTTTTGTCTTGGACCAATACCTGGCCACCGATGAAGTTTTCAAAGCTATTGAAGTAAGCATAAGCATCGATCAACAATTTGTTGGCAAACAAACCTTTGTAACCCAATTCGTAAGACCTAACGGTTTCAGGTTTGAATTCGCTAGGCTTGAAAGGTACAAGTCTATCTTTCGCAGCAGCAGCCGCGTTAGCAGGAACCAACTGCGCAGCAATCGTAGGAACGATGCTAGGTACCAAGGCTGCAATGGCCGCAGGTGCCTGAGCTGCTGGAATCAAACCTGCTACTACTTGCTGTGTAACGATTGAGGTAGCTTGAGTAATTGCCAACTGGGTAGCCTGTGCAATAGATGCTTGGAATACAGGGGAAGAAGGTTGTGTGCCTGCCAAAACTGCACCACCAAAGTTGGTTACAGTCGCAAGGGTATACACTGGGTTTCCAGAGAAGTTGTACTTATTTCTGAAAAGTGGAAGACCACCGATCAATCTTGCCTGTGGTGTTACAAGGTCAATGTATTGATCTTGCGTGGTTGGCATACGGAAACCAGTCTGGTAAGAGGCTCTGAAGTTGTGAGTTCCTGCAGAATAAACACCCGAAACTCGTGGGGACAACTGTCCTTTGAAGTTTTCGTTTTTGTCATATCGAGCAGAAGCAGTCAATCTAAACTTGTCATTGAACATAGACTTAGCACCCTGTACATAAGCTCCGTGCTCTTTGATCGTAAATTCATCCCCATTTTCGTCAGTTGCGAAAAGGGTTTTGTCAGAGTTTAGTTGGTAAGTTCTGAAGTTAGCACCTACAACGAAATCAGCCCATTTGATGTTTGTAAACTGGTAAGAACCTTCTACGTGGTATAAGTTGGTTTTATCCACAAATTTAGCACCAACACCTTGAGCATTTCCTGGGATAGGACGACCTGTTACAGCAGATTTTGCAGCATCAAATGCAGCAGTTCCAGGTAGCAATCGACCTTGATCAGCAAATGCTCTTGCTGCATCGTGTGCTAAAGCATTGTCTAGGCCTCTACCTCTAGCTTGTGCAAAAGCACCTACATATTGAGGGAACCAAGTGCTGCTAGGCTTCCAAGCTTCGTT
>JBILBQ010000122.1:0-6854 GCA_044353615.1 Algoriphagus sp.
TTTCTAGCGTCTGATATCGTGGAACGGCATTCACCGAGCACGGAATAGCCATAAAAAGTAAAAAAGATCGATGAAGCCGAATTATATTTCAATTTCTGTTTCACTGATGATAAATTATTACCTAAATTTGCGGACTTAATTCGAAAGGAAGTAACGTGAAGTTTTGGAAAACCTTTGATATTGAAGTCATTAAATTTAAGGAAGGGCTACATGAAGTAGACTTCCAAATTGGAGATGCTTTCTTTCAGCAGGTAGAAGGAAACGACCTTTTGGAAAAAGGAAACTTAACCGTACGGGTTAAGATAGACAAAGGAGCAAATTTGATTGATCTCACTTTCCACATCGTAGGAAAGGTAACGCTGGTTTGCGACAGAAGTCTAGAAACATTTGAACATCCCTTGGATTTCACTGAAAAGATGATCTACAAGTTTGGGTCAGAAGTAAAAGAAATTGACGAGAGCGTCATGATGATTACAAGGGACACCCCTTCCATCAATGTAGCGCAGCTCATCTACGAATTTATTTTACTTGCCCTACCCTTAAAAAAAATTCATCCCGATTACAAGAATGAATTGGATGAAGAGGACAATGAATTGGAAGGTGGTTTCGTATACCTAGACGAGGCCTCAACTGAGGATTCAACAGAAGAAGAGTCAACAACAGCAGTTGACCCCAGATGGGAGCAACTCGGAAAATTAAAAAATAAAGAATAACCATAAATCACGCATAAAATGGCACATCCTAAACGCAAAATTTCGAAAACCAGAAGAGATAAAAGAAGAACGCATTACAAGCTGGAGGCTCCTGGTCTAGCAAAATGCCCTACCACTGGCGAAATGCACCTACCTCACAGAGCATTCTGGTTGGATGGCAAACTGTACTACAAAGGACAAGTAATCATCGAAAAAGAGATGAAAGCTTAATTTCCCTTAACCGATTACTAATTCCACTCCCAAAAGGAGTGGAATTTTCATTTTTACAAAACACAAGTAATATGATTAACAGGACCTTAAGCCTACAAGAATAGAAGGCTTTGGCGTTAAGAAGGCATTGTGTTATTTTTGAATCCGCTAACTTCCAATACCACTTGACTATTTCAATGGGTTGAAAAGAAAGCAAAAAGAACTGAATCCGATAAAATGGATAAACTTAGAGCAATGGTCACCGGCATTCACGGATATGTTCCTGAATACCGGCTCACCAACAAAGAATTGGAGTCTTTAGTGGATACCAATGACGAGTGGATCATGTCCAGAACGGGCATCAAAGAGCGTAGGATCCTCAAAGGCGAAAATCAAGGAACCTCTGTAATGGGCATTGAAGCTGTTAAAGGCTTATTGAAAAAGACAGGTACTGATCCTCTAGATGTTGAACTAATCATCTGCGCCACAGTTACCCCGGACATGCCCTTCCCTGCTACTGCCAACATTATTGCAGATAAAGTAGGTGCAAAAAATTCCTTTTCCTTCGATATTGGAGCAGCTTGTTCAGGCTTTTTGTATGCACTACAGCTGGGCGCTCAATTTATCCAAGCAGGAACCCACAAAAAAATAGTGGTTGTGGGTGCTGATAAAATGTCCTCCATTGTGGATTACCAAGACCGTACCACCTGTATCCTATTTGGAGATGGAGCGGGCGCCGTCCTCCTTGAGGCTACTACCGAAGATCTAGGAATTATGGATGCAATCCTCAAAGCAGATGGCTCTGGAGAAAGCTTCCTTCACATGAAAGCCGGAGGTAGCCGAAAGCCAGCAACCCAAGAAACCGTTGCAAACCGAGAGCATTTCGCGTACCAAGAGGGTACCAGTGTATTCAAGTTTGCCGTGACCAACATGGCGGATGTAAGTGCAGAAGTGATGGAACGTAATGGGCTAACAGGTGATGATATTGCTTGGCTAGTGCCCCACCAAGCCAACAAACGAATCATCGATGCTACAGCCAACAGAATGGGCGTAGGTCCTGAAAAAGTAATGATGAATATTGAACGCTATGGCAATACTACCGCAGCGACCATTCCACTTTGCCTTTGGGAATACGAGAGCCAATTGAAAAAAGGGGATAACCTTATTCTTGCTGCCTTTGGTGGCGGATTTACCTGGGGAGCGATCTACATGAAATGGGCCTTGGATCCAAAATAATTAAATTGACTAAAAGAATATGGCAAGTACTGCAGATTTTAAAAATGGGCTTTGTCTCGAAATGAACAACGACATCTACACGATTGTCGAGTTTCAACACGTGAAGCCAGGAAAAGGAGCGGCTTTTGTTCGCACGAAAATGAAAAGCTTGCGAAGTGGTAAAACACTAGAAAAAACGTTTAATGCAGGAGAAAAAGTGACTACTGCACGCGTAGAAAAAAGAGGCCACCAGTTTCTTTACAAGGATGATCTAGGTTACAACTTCATGGATACCAGCAATTATGAGCAAATCTCTTTGGAAGAGCGCTTAATTGAACGCTCCAACCTACTGAAAGATGGTCAGCTTGTAGATATTCTAGTTCATGCCGAGCATGAAATCCCACTTTCTGTAGAACTTCCTCCTTTCGTAGAACTGATGATCACCTACACTGAACCTGGAATCAAAGGAGATACCGCCACTAATGCACTCAAGCAGGCAACAGTGGAAACAGGTGCAATCATCATGGTGCCACTTTTTGTAGAACAGGATACTATGATCAAGGTAGACACTCGAGATGGGTCTTACTCAGAAAGAGTGAAGTAAGTAGTTTAAATCTCTCGATTTATAGTAAATTACCATTCCTTTTTGAATTAGTTGAACCCCTAAATGCTCCATCTAATGGAACAAAAAAAGAACACTATGAAACCTAAAGAAATTCAAGATTTAATTGACTATATCTCAAACACCGGCCTTGCAGAAGTAAAAATCAAGACTGAGGAGTTTGAACTTTCTGTAAAAAAATATGCAGATGCCGCAACTGCGGCACCAGCACCTCAATACATCGCAGCACCCGCTGCAGCACCTGCGCCTGTAGCTGCCGCACCAGTTGCAGCTGCTCCAAGCCCAGCACCAAGCTCCAATTTGGTAGAGATTAAGTCTCCAATGATTGGCACTTTTTACCTAACCGCAAATCCTGATTCAGCTCCTTTTGTTACAGAAGGAGGATCGATCAGTGCTGGAAAAACAGTCTGCATCATCGAAGCGATGAAGCTATTCAATGAGATTGAGGCTGAAATCTCTGGAAAGATTGTGAAGATCCTTGTGGCTAATGCAAGCCCAGTGGAGTACGACCAGCCTCTTTTCCTTGTAGACCCAGCAGGTTGATTTTTGCACTAAATCAAAAAACACGTGTTTAAAAAAATATTAATTGCCAACCGCGGGGAAATTGCCCTCCGTGTTATTCGCACCTGCAAGGAGATGGGAATCAAGACTGTAGCTGTCTATTCTACAGCAGATAAGGACAGCCTTCACGTTCGATTTGCAGATGAAGCAGTTTGTATTGGACCTGCGCCAAGCCGTGAGTCCTACTTGAATATCACGCGGATCATCGCTGCTGCAGAAATTACCAATGCAGACGCCATCCATCCAGGTTATGGTTTCCTCTCTGAAAATGAAGAGTTTTCAAGAGTTTGTGAAGAATACGGCATCAAGTTTATCGGGGCCTCCCCAGACATGATTGCTAAAATGGGGGACAAAGCAACTGCAAAAGCCACCATGAGAGCTGCAGGAGTTCCTACCATCCCTGGTTCTGAAGGCTTACTTGACTCCATCGAACAGGGTTTAGTCATTGCTAATGAAATGGGCTACCCCGTGATTCTTAAAGCTACGGCTGGTGGTGGAGGCAAAGGAATGCGTATCGTACGCGAAGACAGCGAATTCAAGAAAGGTTGGGATGATGCCAAAATGGAATCAGGCGCTTCTTTTGGCAACGATGGCCTGTACTTGGAAAAGTTTGTTGAAGAGCCTCGACACATTGAAATCCAGATTGTTGGCGATCGAACAGGCAAAGCTTGTCACCTATCGGAGCGTGACTGCTCTATCCAAAGAAGACACCAAAAGCTTGTAGAAGAAACTCCCTCTCCATTTATCACGGATGAACTTCGGGATGCCATGGGCAAAGCAGCCATCAAAGGCGCGGAAGCCATTGGATATGAAGGAGCAGGTACCATCGAGTTTTTGGTCGACAAAAACCGCAACTTCTATTTTATGGAGATGAATACCCGAATTCAGGTAGAGCATCCCATTACCGAAGAAGTAACCGACTTTGACCTCATCAAAGAACAAATAAAAGTAGCCGCAGGCGAGACAATTTCTGGTAGAAATTACTACCCGAAGTTATTCGCAATGGAATGTCGAATCAATGCGGAAGATCCAGCAAATGGTTTCAGACCAAGCCCAGGAAAGATCTTGAATTTGCATATCCCAGGAGGCCGTGGTGTACGGGTAGACTCGCATGTGTACGCAGGTTATGTCATCCCTCCCAATTATGATTCCATGATCGCCAAGCTGATCGTAAGCGGGCAAACAAGAGAAGAAGTAATTGTAAGAATGAAGCGTGCCTTGGAAGAGTTTGTGATTGATGGCATCAAAACTACCATTCCTTTCCACATCGCCTTGTTAGAAGACGAACAATTTAAGGCAGGCAACTTCACCACCAAGTTTCTGGAAACTTTTGATTTTTCGGTCATCAAGAAATAAAGAAATCCCAGATCCTGGAATTCATGCATAAAAAAAGGAGAAACTTAGTTTCTCCTTTTTTTATGCTACAAGTGAAATGCCTGCAGGGTTTATCCTACCACATGCAGTTTCAACATATTCGTTTTTCCTTTTTCGCTGAGAGGCATACTTCCTGTATTTACGATAACCTCTCCCACTTGGACGTGACCATCTCGCTTCAACATCGTCTCAATATCGGCAAACACCCCATCTGTAGAAGCCTGACCTTCGTAATAATAGACCCGAACTCCCCAAACGAGAGACAATTGGGTCAAGAGCTTTTTATTTCTCGTAAATACAAAGATGTTGGAATGAGGACGGTGAGAAGCCAATCGAAATGCTGTAAATCCTGAAGAAGTAAGTCCTACGATTGCTTTTGCTTTCACATTTCTAGAAAGTCTTGCTGCCATCAAAATCAGGTTATTGCTCAAAAAGGTAGCATCGTCCTCTGGTATTTTGTATAGGTTGTGGTATACCTCCGCATTTTCTTCCAAATAGGTAATGATGCTGGTCATTGCCTTCACTGCATTAATTGGATACTTTCCAGAGGCAGTTTCTGCTGAAAGCATCACCGCATCTGCTCCATCCAATACCGCGTTGGCCACATCGTTAGTTTCCGCACGGGTAGGACGTGGATTCTGAATCATGCTCTCCATCATCTGAGTAGCAATGATTACTGGCTTGCAGGCCAGCTTGCATTTTTCCACCATCTTCTTTTGCCAAAGAGGTACAATTTCCATGGGAACTTCTACTCCTAGATCTCCGCGGGCAACCATGATTGCATCGGTAGCTTCAATGATGGCGTCTATATTTTCAAGCGCTTCCGGCTTTTCAATTTTGGCGACAATTTTACAATCCTTTCCTGCTTTTTTAATTCGCTCACGCAAATCTGTGATATCCTCGGCGGAACGCACAAAAGACAAGGCAATCCAATCCACATCATTTGCCAATCCAAACTCTAAATCTTCTAGGTCTTTTTCGGTCAGTGAAGGGGCAGAAACTTTCGTGTTTGGTAGGTTAATTCCCTTTCTAGATTTCAAAATACCGCCATGGATTACTGTGCAATTCACATCTTTTCCATTGGTGCTATTCACCACCAATTCCAGATTCCCATCGTCAATCAAAATGTGCTCCCCTTCTTGAACATCCTGTGGAAGGTTCTTGTAGACGGTGCTAACCAACGACGCTGTGCCGATCACCGGATCAGAGGTAATGGTGATTTTATCTCCTGGATTTATTTCAACTCCGTTATTTTCAACTTCACCTACTCGGATTTTTGGACCTTGCAGATCTTGAAGTATGCCTAAATGGCAATTCAACTCTTGATTTACTTTTCGGATAGTCTCAAGTACTTCCTTATGTACCTCGTGGGAACCATGTGAAAAATTAAGACGAAATACATTCGCGCCAGCAAAAGCCAGACTTTTAATCATTTCATATGAATTCGAAGCAGGGCCAATTGTGGCTAAAATTTTTGTCTTTTTAAAAGGTAAATTGGACATAGGGTGTTAATAGGTTAATAGGTTTTCTTTTGATTTTAGCTTGGAAATATCAATCCGTACAATACTTTGAACCAATGGATTTTGAGATAGCTTTTTTACAAAATTAATCAAATCCAATTCTTCTGTTTCATCCTGAACCAATAGGAAATAATCTAAATTTTTTAATTCTGGTATCAAATATGCGGCTTGGTTCGTGGAATTAATCGCTTTATTTTTCAAAAGCTGAATAAATCCATGCGGCAAAGAAAGAAAATACTGAGCGATTTCTAACTTCTCAGCATTTAGAAACTCCAACTCCAAGTCATCCGCTTTTACCAAATTGAGTTCCAATTCCTGGTTGACTAGCCAAGCCATCCGATATTCTCGTATTGGAGACACGATTCCAAGCAATTCAAAATCAAAAGCAGGTTCAATTTGGAGCTTAGCCTTCTTCATTTTGGAAGATCAGTGGAAAAGACAAAAATAGAAATTAAAACGAAGCAAGGGCCATATTCAGAAGATGCAAAATTTACTTCCCTCATTTCTTTGTCAATTAGGCATTAAATATATTTCTTTGCGGAGAGTTATTAACTAAACTGATCACAAAATGTCTGAAATTGCACAAAAAGTAAAGGCCATCATTGTTGACAAACTTGGCGTAGAAGAATCTGAAGTAACTATGGAAGCAAGCTTCACCAA
>JBILBQ010000040.1:0-21632 GCA_044353615.1 Algoriphagus sp.
TTTAGGCGGCCTAGCGCAGGGGTCCCACCTCTTCCCATCCCGAACAGAGAAGTTAAGCCCTGCAGCGCCGATGGTACTGGGGTTACACCCGGGAGAGTAGGTCGCCGCCACATTATTTAAGCCCTTCAATTCAATTCGAAGGGCTTTTTTTTTAAATAAGAATTACGAGATACGAAGTACGGGATCTGGGCTAAGGTCGAATACCGAACACCGATTGAAGAATGAAGAAGTGGAAATTCGTAAACCAAACGAATCTCGTAACACAACGCAGTGAGTCTCGCCTGCCTGCCGCAGACAGGTCTCTTGTATCTCGGCTCTTGCCTGCCTACCGCAGGCAGGCCTCTGAGTCTACTTCGTGCTTCGTACTTGGTACTTAGTACATTGTACCTTGTACTTCCTGCATTTTTTTGTTTTCTTCTAAAAATACTATCTTAATACCCATGAAAAAGATAGGATTCTTCAGTGCATTGATTTTGCCAGCTCTGCTGGTTTTAGGTTTTTATCTCGGTGGTCCTTTTCAATGGATGATCCACATCTTCGTTTTTTTACTAGTTCCTTTGATGGATTACATCCTTCAAAAGGATACTGCCAATGTTGCAGCAGGAGAAGTAAGTGGAGTGACTAAAGAACAGTTTTACAAACTCATCACCTTTGTATGGGTGTATTTACAAGTTGCAATTTTAATTTGGGGACTGTATGTGGTAAGTACGCACCCAATGTCAATCCTTTCTTGGATTGCTTTTGCAACAGGCATGGCGCTAGTTACCGGAGGAATAGGGATTACTGTTGCCCATGAGTTGGGGCATCGAACCGAAAAAATTGAACAGACGTACTCTAAAATCCTATTGATGACGGTGTGCTACATGCACTTTTTTATCGAACACAATCGTGGTCACCATGTTCGTGTAGCCACTCCAGAGGATCCAGCTACAAGTCGAAAAGGAGAAAGTTTCTATGGATTTTGGTGGCGATCTGTAACCGAGGGATACCTTAGTTCTTGGCATTTAGAGGAGGAAAGACTAAAAAAGAAGGGCCAAGGATTCTGGTCACTATCCAATCAAATGATTTGGTTCCAAGTATTGCCAATTGCCTTTATCGTATTCTTTTTTGGGCTGTTCTCTTTCATGCAAGGGAGATGGGTTTGGGAAGTCCCTACCTTCTTCTTCATTCAAAGTTTCTTGGCATTTTCCCTACTTGAACTCGTGAATTACCTAGAGCATTACGGGATGGAACGTGCTAAACTTCCTTCTGGACAGTATGAAAAAGTAACTCCAATTCATTCATGGAATGCTTCGCAACTGGTAAGCAATTTTCTGCTTTTTCAGTTGCAGCGCCATTCCGACCACCATGCCTATGCACATAAGCGTTACCAGGTATTGGACCACAACGAGGCTAGCCCACAATTGCCTGCAGGATATTCAGCAATGATTATTTTGGCATGTATTCCGCCATTATGGTTTGCGGTAATGGATCCTCGACTATCGGAATGGCGGAAAGTACGAAAGCTTGATTTAGTCGAGTAAGAAGTTGTTGAAGAAACTACTCTTTAAGATCATCCAAATTCCAAAAAACAAGATCCCCCAAAATAAATAGATCCTGTAGAAATCAGCGGTTTCTTTATATCTGTTTTCTAGGATTTCCGTTTTTTCGAGGGTATCAATTTGTTCGAAGATTTGATTCAAAGCTTTTCCATCTGAGGCTCTAAAAAATTGCCCTCCACCAATCGTGGAAATCTCTCGTAGGGTTGTTTCATCTAAGTAACTTTCTACCATCTGTGGCCTGCCAAAAAAATCAGTTCCGTAAGGCACCATTCCATCTTTACCCACGGCGATGGTATAGATTTTTATACCAAATGCTGTTGCCAGTTGCGCAGCAAAAATAGGATCAACATTGCCCGCATTACTTTCTCCATCGGACAACAGGATCATCACCTTAGAGGGAGATTCACTATCCTTCATGCGGTTGGTACCTGCAGCAATCGCCGAACCTATGGCAGTCCCCTTGGCTTCAATCATGGAAAAATTGATCTCCTCAATCAAGCTAGTCAATAATTGATAATCGTTGGTCAGTGGGGAGAGTGAATAGGCCTCACCCGAGAATACTACCATCCCAATTCGATCTCCAAATCGCCCATTGATGAATTCTACAGCTGTTTTTTTTGCTGCTTCAAGACGATTGGGACTAAAATCTTGTAGGTCCATGGATTCAGAAATATCCATGACCAACAAAATATCAATTCCCTCAGTATATTGTTCTACTCGCTCATTGTTTCGCTGTGGTCTGGCCAAGGCGAGCACCACAAGTATTAGAAATAGAAAGAAAAAGCCAGTTGGAACCAGTCGGAGGTAGGTCCATGGGTTGGCCTTAGTTACACTCTTCGGTAAGGATAGCTCTAGGACTGGTTTTTTGAGGAATTTGATAAATTTCCGAATTAACACCAACAATGGGATTAGCCACAGTAAATTCAGGAGCAATGGGTTTTCCCATTCATACGATTGAAACGTCTCTGGTAAAAACCAAGACCATGAAAAAAACTCAGCGACTGACTCTTTCATGATTAATTTGGTTTAAGGTAGATTGGTAATTTGTTCGTGCAACTTCCAAGAGGTAGGTGGTAGCTGCACTTGTATCTCCCTCTCCACCCGCATAAATGATCATGTCAATGCTTCGAAGGGCTTTAAATACCTCCTTGTCTTCTAAAGCAGCCGCAATTTCACTGGATGTCCATTCTTGGATAGGTTGGGAACGTAGGTGTTCCAAATACCCTTTCCAAAGGCCAATTGCCTCATCAGCAAGAGTTTGATTGGGGTTCTGCTGCAAAGATTCAGCTAGTTTTTTCCATTTCCGTTCGAATTGAATCCATCGGATTTTTTCTCTATTTTTTCGGAAGAGGCGCTTGATTCGTTCTGCAAAAACAAAGAAAAGGATTCCTAAACTTAGCAGGATGCCGGCAACAACAGCACCAAAAACAAACCAATTGAACGGTTTATCTAGAGGTTGGTACACATTATTTTCCTTGAATTGCAGTTGCTCTGGGATGGAATCTAGGTTGAGTTTCAACTTTAACTCTGCCTCATTTGTATAATAGGTGATGCTATCGTAGCGGGCCAATTCAAAAACGGGTAGCGATAAATAGGAGGAAGGCTCAAGCGAAAAATTGGATAGGAAGTACAGCGCACTATCTTGGGTGATACCGTCTGTGGTCATAGAAAGAAATGTTTTCTTCTCCAGAAAGACAAATGGAGCGAAATCAAAGGTAGAATCGGGAAAGATAAGTTGAGCCGATTGGGGATAGCTTGCTTTCAATACAAAGGCTACTCGCTCACCCAGTTGGGCAGAATCTTGAGAAAAATAGCCGCTTACCTGCACTTTTTGTGCTGAAAGTTGTAGGCTTGAGAGAAGAAGGAAAAGTAAAAGAATGCCTCTACCCACGCTTCATTCGTTTATTGCGGTACTTGAATAAGTCAATTAAAGGGATGACTATATCTTGTCTAGAATCGACAGCCAAGTAATTGATTTGATTTTTTTTGCAGATTTCTTTCAAGTGTTCCCGTTCACTGGTAAAAGTATCTGCAATTTTCTTAGAAAAGCTACCAAAAGCAGTATTGACCCAGGTAGTCCTGCCCCTTTCCTTATCAAATATGGGTACAATCCCCAAGGTTGGAAGAGCTGCTTCCCGCGGGTCGGTCAGTTGAATCGCTACCAAATCGTGGCGTTCCGCAAGTGCTCTAAAGGACCGTTCGTAACCCTGGTCGATGAAGTCTGAAATAATGATGATGATGCTTCTTTTTTTTATGAGATTCAATGCAAAGGTAAAGAGGCCGTTCAAATTCGTTTTTAAGCTTTTATTTTCATGGTCAAAAATCCCACGAATGATTTTTACACCTTGCTTATTTCCTTTGGAAGGCAAAATCAATTTTTCTTGTTGGTCGGAATAGGAGATCAGTCCCACTTGGCTTCCATCATAAACTGCGGCTAGGGTAAGTACCCCAGCAATTAATTTTCCTTGGTCTATTTTTTTTTGACCCTGCTGGCCAATGTCCTGGCTTCCTGAAATGTCCAGTAAAAAATATACAGACTGATCTTTTTCCTCTTTAAAGGTCTTTACAAAGGTGCCATGACCCTTGGCAGAGACTTTCCATTCGATGGTCCGCACATCGTCCCCATACTGGTAAGGCCTCAAATCATCAAACTCCAAGCCAGATCCCTTGAAAAGCGATTGGTACTCTCCTTGAAGGTGGTTGTTGGCCACCTTTCGGATCATAATCTCATATTTTCTAAGTTTGCTAAATAGCTGATCCATGTGTAGGATTTGAATCGGCTAAGTTAAAGTCTTGAAGCGAAAATTAAAATTTGAGAGCATTTACCATTGTGGATTTTATCCGTTAAAAAAACCTAATTTTAACCTGTGATTTATCGATTCCTCTCCTTCCTTTTCCTAGTGCTAGGCCTTTCTTGCATGAGCGATTCTTCCCCTCAGGGCATCCTAGATGAGAGTTTGATGGTGTCTATCCTAGTAGACATACAACTCACCGAAGGAAAAGTCAGCTCTTTACCTGTTTCCTACGACTCTTCTAAGGTATTATATACCTTAATGGAAAAAGATATTTTTTCAAAACATGGTGTGACGGATTCTGTTTTTACAACAAGTATGGAGTACTACCTAGAAGATGCCGAAAAGATGGACCGGATTTATGCTCGTGTGATCGATTCCCTGGTAGTACTCGAAAATAACACCAAGCCAAAGGAGTAAATCTGATGCTGTATCCAGCCAACCTTGAGCAAAAAATAAATTTTGTAAAGATTAAAGAACTCCTCAAGGCAGAGTGTACTTCTCCTTTAGGGCAAAGCTATGTAGATAGCATTTCCTTTTCTACTGATTTTTCTTTGGTGCAGCGGCTGTTGGACCAAACAGAGGAGTTTCGTCAGCTCCTAATTGCAGGAGAGTCTTTTCCCTCCTCCAATTTCACCAACTTGAATCCCTACTTGGAAAAAGCCAAATTGGAGGGTGCTTTTTTGGAGCAAGAAGAATTTCAAGAGGTCAAATTGGCCCTTCAAACTCTCAAATCTTGCATTACTTTTTTTCAAAAGTTCGGAGATCCTTACCCGACGCTGAAGGCATTGTTGGGTCTTTTGATTGATCTGGACCTCAAACTGCTCCAGGTGATTGATCAGGTACTGGATGAGAAAGGGAAACTCAGAAGCAATGCTTCTAAGGAACTGCAACTGATTCGTACCCAGATTATATATGAAGAGAGTCGCCTAAGGAAGGTGATGGAACGAATTTTTAAAGATGCGCGAGCAAAAGGACTAATGCCTGAGGATGCAGCAATGACCATTCGCGGAGGAAGAATGGTGATACCTATTGCTGCTGAGAATAAGCGTAAGCTTCGTGGCTTTATTCACGATGAGTCCGCAACGGGGCAGACGGTATTCATGGAGCCGGAGGAGGCACTTGACATTAACAATGAAATTCGCGACTTGGAGTATATGGAAAAGCGCGAAATCATTCGAATTCTTACTCGCCTAACAGATCAACTGCGGCCTACTATTCCTGCACTGCGTAAAGCCACCAATTTTCTTGGCGTACTGGATTTTGTACGTGCCAAAGCTCGATTTGCCCTTAAAACGGATAGCCATAAACCTATTTTTACCCAAGAAAGAGCGCTCTCCTGGTCTCAAGCAAGGCATCCTATCCTCGAAATTTCCTTAAAAGCTCAGGGAAAACAGGTAGTCCCGCTCAACATTAAATTAGATCCTCAAAAGCGCTTATTACTTATTTCTGGGCCCAATGCAGGAGGTAAATCAGTTGCGCTTAAAACAGTAGCCTTGCTGCAATACATGCTGCAATGCGGACTCCTACTGCCGGTTCATCCTGATTCGAAGAGTTCCTTATTCGATCATTTTTTTATTGATATCGGCGATGAGCAAAGCTTGGAGAATGACCTAAGTACCTACTCCTCACACTTGATGAGTATGAAGCATTTTACTCAGTTTGCCACTAAGAAAACGATCCTCTTTATCGATGAATTTGGTACAGGTACGGAGCCACAGTTTGGGGGGGCAATTGCCGAATCCATTCTACTCACTTTAGCCAAACTGGGTGCATATGGGGTAATCACCACCCATTACGGTAACCTAAAGCAGTTGGCGGATAAGCAGCAGGGCTTAGTGAATGGTGCAATGCGCTATGATGTGCAAAAATTGGAACCTCTTTATCAATTAGAAATTGGGAAGCCAGGTTCTTCTTTCGCTTTGGAAATAGCCACAAAAATCGGACTATCCAAAGAGATTGTAGCCTATGCAAAGCAGCAAATTGGGGAAGAGCGCGTTCGGTATGACCGGTTGCTAACCCAATTGGAAAATGAAAAAAACCAGTATGACCTCCTCCTGAAGGATGTTCGGGAAAAGGAAAAGGCACTTGAGGGGACCTTGAAGGAGTATGGGCAGCTGAAAGAAACTTTGGAGCAAACCAAAAAACAATACATCCAAGAAGCCAAGCTGGAGGCAAAATCCATTTTGGATCAAGCCAATAAAAAGATTGAATCCGTGATTCGAGAGATCAAGGAGGGGAAAGCGGAGAAAGAAGTCACCAAATCACTGCGCAAGGAATTGGATGTCTTTAAAGAAGAAGTAAAACCTGAAAAAACCACGGTCAAGGAGCCTAGTATTCAAGTAATAGGGGGACAAATTCAGGTAGGCGATTGGGTACGGCTGAAGGATAATTCGGCTATTGCAGAGGTAGTGGCCATAAAAAATAAAGATGTCGAACTTCTAATTGGAGACTTAAAGTCGAATGTAAAGCTTTCTCGACTGGAGAAAATCGCGAGAGCAGAAGTGAAGAAAGAATTGAAGTCTATCGAAAAAAGGGGAAGCTACCAAACGACAACCAAGATGATGGATTTTTCTCCCAACTTGGATTTGAGAGGGAAAAGAGGTGAAGAAGTTCTCCCACTGATTCAAACTTTTATTGACGAGGGAAACATGCTAGGAGTAAAAAATCTACGGATAGTCCATGGAAAGGGAGATGGAATCCTGCGTGAGATAAGCCGCAATTTATTACGAACCATGCCCCAAGTTGGGAAATTGGAAGATGAGCATGCTGATAGAGGAGGAGCTGGAGTTACCCTAGTCACCCTCCGGTAGTAATCAGCTTATTTTTTGGCTAAGTTAAAAACGTAGTTTCCCGCTAGTGCGGAAGTTCCATCTACGCGCGCTCCTGGCAGTGGAACCCGAAAGTCTAATCGTAGTGTAGTACCTGTTTGTGTGAAGGAGATTTCACGAGTTGCCGCAGGCTTAATGCCAGCTAATATAAATTTATCAAAGTTGGTTCCAGCAAAACTCCAGTTGCCATTGGCATCGAATAACTCCCCTCCATTTTTGGTGGAATAGGTTTTTGAAGTTCCTGCATTGAGAAATAGCTCAAAAGTAGCATAGGTGCTAGTTACATTCTGTCCATCTCGAGTAACTGACCCACCTCCTGCTACAGTCCACTGTGCAGTACCTGTTCCTGAAATGGCTTCAATTGCAAGTTGTTCGGGAGTTTTTTTTGTGTCAGGCGTCTCACCTTTTTCCTTGCAACCAACTAGAAGGCTAAAAATTAGAACAAGTGGGAGAATGGAAAGAATTCGAGAATTCATTTGCGATGTATTTTTTTTGAATTGTACTAACACAAGAATACGGACCATTTGACTTACTTAAAGTCTTCCATAGCTATTTTTTTTTCACAAAAATCAAATTCCCGCGGATCATTGGAGCAGATCACTACAATTCGATTCGGTTTATACTGCTGGATAAGTTCCAAATACCAAGTTACTCCCTGCTTGTCTAGGTTGGTGGTAGGCTCATCCAGAAGGAGAAAAGGAACCTCAGAGAAAATGGCTAAAGCAAGCTTTACGCGCTGCTTCATTCCTGAGGAAAATTGAGAAATGGTTTTTGATTTATGTTTCTCTAAACCTAAAATCCCTAAAATCTCTACGTTGGATCGATTTTGAAGCGGATTTTTAAATTGAAAATGAAAGGAAAGTACTTCGCTAAGCGTGAATTCTTCCGGCAACTCCAAATAAGGGGTTGCGAGTGCGAGGCTACGAAACCACTGTTCTTCGGCAATTTGTGTTGGTCCTGATTTGTATTGAATAGCCCCAGATGTTAGGGGAATGGCCCCTGAAAGGCACTTTAAAAGGGTGGATTTGCCAGAACCATTTCCACCGGTAATGGCGATAGAATCTCCTAAGGAAAGGTCCAGATTTAGATTTTTAAAAATCCATTGGTGGTGAAAGCGCTTGGAAGCGTTTTGAACCTGGATGGTAAACATGCTAGTTGATGTAGCCTTTCATTACCCCACGTTCAGATGATCGGATAAAATTTAAAATTTCATCTCGCTCTTTGGTGGCAGGAAGGTTAATTTCTATTTCTTCAAGGGCACGGCTGTTGTTTAAGCTATTCAAGAATAGGTAACGGTATACCTCTTGAATGTGTGCAATAGTTTCGCTCGAAAAGCCTCTTCTGCGCAAGCCCAGGGAATTCACCCCTGCGTAAGTGAGGGGTTCTCTTGCAGCCTTGGTAAACGGAGGTACGTCTTTTCTGACTAAAGATCCACCTGAAATCATGGCATGCATACCGACTCTCACAAACTGATGTACAGCGCTTGATCCGCCAATGATCGCCCAATCTTCGATGGATACATGGCCTGCTATTTGAACTGAGTTGGCAATAATGACATAGCTTCCAATCACACAATCGTGTGCTACGTGTACATAGGCCATCAATAGGCAATTGCTACCCACTACGGTGGTTTGCTTGTCTATGGTGCCGCGCGAAATAGTTACACATTCGCGGATGGTAGTATTATCCCCAATAACTACTGTGGATTCCTCGCCTTGAAATTTGAGGTCTTGCGGAATTCCGGCAATGACTGCACCTGGAAAAATCTTACAATTTTTACCAATCCTTGCTCCGGGATAGATGGTCACATTGGAGCCAATCCAAGAATTGTCCCCGATGATTACATCCTCATGAATCATGGTGAAGGGATCAATGTGTACTCCTGAACCTATTGTGGAATCAGGATGAATAGAAGACATGGAGCTGATCATATTTCTTTTCGGGTAATGCTTGCAGTCATAATTGCTTCACAAACTAGTGTATTGCCTACGTAAGCTTCTCCTTTCATTTTAGCAATGCCCCTTCGGATAGGTGCTAGGAGTTCGCATTTAAATACAATAGTGTCACCAGGTAAGACAATTTTTCTAAATTTACAACTTTCAATGCCTATGAAATAGGTCCAGTAATTTTCAGGATCTTCTACTGAGCTAAGGACTAAAATACCTCCTGTTTGTGCCATGGCCTCTACTTGCATGACCCCAGGCATTACAGGATTGCCAGGAAAATGGCCCATGAAGAATGGTTCGTTTATGGTTACATTTTTCACCCCTGCTACCACCGTCTCATCAAGATAGATGATTTTATCTATGAGTTGAAAAGGATAGCGATGCGGTAAAATATTACTTATCTGATTGATATCCATTACTGGAGGAAGCTTTGGATCGTAAAATGGGATGTGGGTAGACCCCATTTTTTCCATTGCTCGTTTCAATTTTTTAGCAAAGGCGACGTTGGCAGCATGTCCTGGTCGAGCAGCAAGGATTTGTGCTTTCAAAGGTCGACCTACCAATGCCAAATCACCCACTACATCCAAAAGCTTGTGGCGTGCAGGTTCGTTTTTGTAGCGTAAGTCTACATTATTGAGGATTCCCTCTTTTTTCACTTCGACTGACTTCTTGTTAAACATTTTAGCTAAATGCGCCAATTCCTCCTTTTCAACCACGCGATCGACCACCACAATGGCATTGTTCAAATCTCCTCCTTTGATGAGGTTGGATTTATACAACATCTCTAGCTCATGCAAGAAGCAAAAGGTTCTACAAGAGGCAATTTCGGATCTAAATTGGCTGATGTCTGTAATAGAAGCATGCTGACTACCAAGAACTGGTGAATTGTAGTCCACCATCACGGTCACTCGGTAGTTACTTGCAGGCAAAGCTACCATCTCAACTTCTCTAGAAGAATCTTTGTATTGAATGGTTTCCTGAACTTCAAAAAATCTTCTCAAAGCATTTTGTTCTTGAAGTCCAGAATCCTCAAGTACCTCGATAAACTGGATACTGGATCCATCCATAATCGGGGGTTCAGGGCCGTCAAGTTGAATCAAAACATTATCTATCTCCATACTCACAAGAGCAGCTAACACATGCTCTACGGTATATACTCGAGCTCCATTCTGTTCTAAGGTAGTACCTCTTGACACATCTACAACAAAATCACAGTCTGCATCTACGGTGGGCCGACCCTCCAAATCAATGCGTTGGAATTTTATTCCATGATTAGGAGCTGCCGGCAAAAAGGTCATGTTGGATACCACGCCTGTATGCAGTCCTACCCCGGATAATTCTACCTGCTTTTGAATGGTGTGCTGTTTAACTGTCATGCTTTTTTCACTAAAAAGAGATTTGGGATGTGAATTTACCCCTTTTTTTCGAGTTGTTGAATGCGCTTTTGGAGATCATCCAGATTTTTAAATATGCTGTAGGATCGGAGAAAATTGTTTAAATCTATTGCCAAGAATCCAAATAGGGTTTGTCCTGATTTTTTGATTGACTTGGTCACCCCAGTATTTCCTCCAATTGTAGTATGATCTGCAATTTTGAGGTGTCCTACGATGCTGGCCTTACCTGCGATGATGCAATAGGCACCAATGGTAGTGGATCCTGCAATGCCTGTTTGTGCTGCGATAGCCGTATGTGCTCCAACCACTACATTGTGGGCGATATGCACCTGGTTGTCAATTTTGACTCCTTCACAAAGAAGGGTAGAGCCCATCGTTGCACGGTCTATCGTACTGTTGGCTCCGATGCTTACCTGGTCCTCCAGAACGACGTTGCCGATTTGAGGGATGGTTTTGTAGGAGCCGTCTGCCTGGGGTGCAAAGCCGAATCCGTCCGCTCCCAATACGGCACCTGCATGAATCACACATTGCTTGCCTATTTGCGTGTCCGAACAAATTTTGGCACCTGGGTAAATCACTGTGCCGTCGCCAATCTTGACTCGGTCGCCAATGAAGGTATGTGCGTGGATTTTGACACCTTCACCTAATACGCAATCCTTTCCTATGTAAGAGAAGGCTCCTCGGTAAGCTCTTTCGCCCACGAGGCTATTTTCGCCCAAGTAGCTAGGTTCTTCAACGCCTACCAACGTCCCCCTGCTGACCTGATTGTAGGTTTCTAGCAAGGTGGTAAAGCCAGTGTAAGCGTCTTTTACGCGGATCAAGATCGCTGTATGGGGTTTTGAGGCAACAAAATTTTCCGAAACGATCACTGCCGTGGCAGCAGTTTCGTAGAGATAGGCTTCGTATTTATCATTCGCCAAAAAGGCAATGCCTCCGGGTTGGCCTTCCTGAATTTTATCAAGGCGTTGAACTTTTGAGCTGGAATCTCCTTCTACAGTTCCTCCCAAAATACCAGCAAGTTGTTCCAGTGAAAATTCCATAGGTGGCAAGGTGGTTTATTTAGGCAAAATTAAACTTTTTGCTTCACATACGTAATGTTTTTCCACCATCTTGCTCATGATCTTGATATTTGGTAAGTCAGCAGCACTTGCAACATCGACTACTTCTCCTTTTTTGGTTAAAATGGAAATGCGGTCTTTTTCCAAATACCCATAGTTACTGATTGTACCCGTCGAGAAAAAGTAACCCAAATCTTCGTCTTGGACTTGCAATTTTTTCTGTGCTTTGGTTCGTAAGTGTTCAATTTCTTCGATCGAGAAAGGCTCATTCACCAGGTTGATTTTAAATAGCTTCCGTGTCAAAAACATTTGAGAGATGTTTCGAAGCACGTAGTCCGGATCATTTTTCCAAAGCTTAATGGCTCCCCAAATATCAAAGTCATCCAGCTGCAAAAACTTTTTGAGTAAGCTGGAGTCTGCTTTAAAATCTGTTAGTGACACCTCTTGACTCATAAAATAGGCCATCTCTTCGGTTACATAAAAGTTTCGCCCTCCCTGGGCCAAGTTTTTGGCCCGCTGAATCAGGTTAATTAGCATTTTTTCTGCGCTAACCGTTGTTTTATGCAAATACACCTGCCAATACATCAGCCTTCGCGCACTCAAAAAATTTTCAATGGAATAGATCCCTTTTTCTTCGATCACCAACTGATCGTCCTTCACGGCCATCATTTTGATGATTCGATCCGCACCAATGGTGCCTTCGGATACTCCTGTAAAGAAACAGTCGCGCTGCAGGTAGTCCAATCGATCAATGTCCAGTTGACTTGAAACGAGCTGATTCAGGAATTTTTTAGGGTACTGGTTTTTGAATATGCGCAGCGCTAAAGTCAATTGCCCTCCAAACTCCTCGTTAAGCAGTTCTATGGTAAGCAATGAAAGTTCTTCGTGTGGAATCCCTTGCAATAAGCTATATTCCAAAGCGTGAGAGAAGGGGCCATGTCCTATGTCATGTAAAAGGATGGCGATTAATGCAGCCTCGTATTCCTCTTCGCTGATCTCGGTACCTTTGATCCGCAAATTGTCTAAGGTGATGCTCATCAGGTGCATGGCACCCAAGGCATGGTGAAATCGGGTATGCAAAGCCCCAGGGTAGACGAAATCAGTTAAACCTAATTGACGGATTCGGCGTAATCGCTGAAAGTAAGGATGGTCAATGATGGCAAAAATTAACTCGCTAGGGATGGTTATAAAACCATAAACTGGATCATTGAGTATTTTCTGGCTTTTCAATCAGCACGGATTTGATTGACTCAAAAGTAATTATAATTTTAGAAGAAAAGGGAAGAAAGATGTCTCAAAAATTCAAGGTGCTGTGGGCAGATGATGAAATTGATCTACTCAAACCCCACCTCCTATTTCTGGAGGGGAAGGGCTGTGTCATTACCACTGTCAATTCAGGAGTAGATGCCATCGAAGAAGTTGAAAATGCCAATTTTGACGTGGTGTTTTTGGATGAAATGATGCCAGGAATGACCGGATTGGAGACGCTGCAGCAGATCAAGCAACTCAAGCCTCAGATCCCAGTAGTCATGATTACCAAAAGCGAGGAAGAGCAGCTCATGGATGAGGCAATAGGGGGTAAAATCGCAGACTACCTAATCAAGCCCCTCAACCCCAGTCAAATTTGGCTTTCGGTCAAAAAAATTCTCCAAAACCGGCAACTAGTAGAATCAAAAACCGCCCAAAACTACCAGCAAGAATTTAGACAGATCGGCCAAGCTTTGGATGATGCATCCACCCCGCAGGAATGGGCTGATGTTTATAAAAAGCTCACTTTTTGGGAAATGGAAATTGACCGCACCGAAAATAAGAACATGTTGGAAGTGCTAGAAGCTCAAAAAACGGAGGCAAACAGTGCTTTTGGGCGATTTGTCAAGGCAAATTACCTGGATTGGATAGCGAGCCCAGAAACCGATGCGCCACTGCTATCTCCCCAGGTACTGAAGGAATGGGTTTTTCCTATTTTGAAAAAGAAACGGCCCGTATTTTTTATTTTAATTGACAACCTTCGACTGGATCAATGGGAGGAAATTGAGCCGCTACTGAGTGCATACTTTCATGTGGAAGAAAAATCCACCTACTACAGCATCCTTCCTACTACCACCGCCTTCGCTAGAAATGCCTTGTTCTCCGGCATGATGCCCTCAGAGATGGCTAGTCGCTATCCGAACCTATGGGAAGACGAAGATTCGGAAGAGGGAAAAAATAAAAGTGAAGAGGAATGGTTGAAAATCAACTTGGAAAAAAATAGAATTCCTGTTAAATATTCCTACCACAAGATTTTGCAAATGCAGGAAGGAAAAGCGGTGCTCGATCAATTCCATACGCTCCTTCAGAACGAATTCAATGTGCTGGTGTACAATTTTGTAGACATGATTTCGCATGCGCGTACAGATATGAAGATGATCCGTGAGCTGGCTCCGGATGAGTCGGCTTACCGTTCCTTGACCCGAAGCTGGTTTGAGCATTCCTCATTATTTGAGCTGATGAAAAAAATACAGCAAGCAGGAGGGGAAGTGATTTTGACCACAGATCACGGTACCAAGAGGGTAAATAAGCCTTACAAGATTATTGGAGATAAGCATGTCACGACAAACTTGCGCTACAAGCAAGGAAAGAATTTGAATTTTGAGGCAGGGAAAGTTTTTGAGGTGAGGCGCCCCGAAGATGCCAAGCTTCCGAGACTAAATGTATCCTCTTCCTATGTATTTGCTGTGGAGGATTATTTCTTTGCTTACCCCAATAATTACAATTACTACGTGAACCATTTCAAGGATACTTTCCAGCATGGGGGGATTTCTCTTGAAGAAATGATTGTTCCTATTGTACATTTGCGGTCCAAGACCTAATTATTTTGCAAACCATCACCTACACCCTAGACCGTATTGATGAAATAGCCAATCTGTTAATTCAGGAAGCTGGCGATCAAAAAGTTTGGATTTTCAGAGGTGAAATGGGTGCGGGAAAGACTACCTTGATCAAATCCCTTGCAAAAGCCTTACAGGTAGCGGATTCGGTGAGTAGTCCCACTTTTGGAATTGTCAACGAATACCAAACTCAAGCGAAGGACCTCCTGTATCATTTTGACTTTTATCGTTTGGATGACCCCATGGAGGCCTTGGATATCGGAATAGAAGAGTATTTTTATAGTGGAAACTACTGTTGGCTCGAGTGGGCTGAAAAGATTGCTCCCTTTTTACCAGAGCGATTTTTCCACATTGAGCTTGCCTTAGCTTCTGAAACAGGAAGAATATTAACCTTTCACCACCATCAAAATGGCCACTGATTTGTCTGGAGTAGCTGCCGTGGGGTTGATCCCCAAAGAGTCTCCCTCCCAACTAAGAAAAGGAGGCAGACCCATCTCCATAGGGTTGCCTAAGGAAACTTCCTCCGAAGAAAAGCGGGTGGTTTTAAGCCCGGAAGCGGTTCGTATTTTGAGTGAAAATGGGATTTCAGTTTTAGTTGAAACGCAGGCTGGTGATCGCGCTAAGTTCTCCGACCGACAGTTTTCGGATGCTGGTGCAAAAATAGTGTATTCCCGCAAGGAAGCATTTGCCGCTGATGTGGTCGTTAAAGTAAATGCCCCCACGGAAGAAGAAATCGCAGACATGTCGGTTGGATCCTGCTTGATTTCAGCCCTGCAACTTGAAAAGCAAGAATCGCCTTACATACAGGCCCTCAACACAAAAAAAATCACTTCCCTTGCATTTGAGTACTTGGAAGACAAAGTGGGAGGGATGCCCGTGGTGCGAGCCATGTCAGAAATCGCTGGAAGTACGGTGATGCAGATTGCTTCGGAATACCTTTCTAGCGTAAACGAAGGAAAAGGATTGATTTTAGGAGGAATTACGGGGGTGCCACCCACTCAGGTGGTCATCATTGGCGCAGGTACGGTGGCGGAATATGCTGCTCGCACCGCTCTTGGTTTGGGGGCAAACATCAAAGTTTTTGACAATCACCTCTACAAGCTCCGACGGATCAAGCAGTTACTGGGACAGCAGATTGCAACTTCTACCATCGATAACGCGAACCTCTCGCAAGCCTTGGCGGAGGCAGACGTGGTGATCGGGGCCTTGCGTGCCGAGAAGGGGAAAAATAAAATTGTAGTTTCCGAAGAAATGGTGGCTAAGATGATGCCGGGGAGCATTGTGATTGATGTGAGTATTGACCAAGGTGGCTGCATTGAAACAGCACAGGTCACCTCTCATGAAAATCCGGTGTATCGCATGCATGAGGTGATCCATTATGGGGTACCGAATATTGCGTCACGAGTCGCCCGAACAGCCTCGTATTCCTTAAGTAATATTTTTACACCAATACTGCTCCAAATGAATGATTTAGGAGGAGCTGAGGAAATGATATTTACCTACAAATGGTTTCTCAAAGGGGTGTATACCTACCGAGGAAGTTTGACCAATGCATTTATGGCTAAGAAATTTGGGTTAAGCCACAAGGAGTTGCAGCTGTTACTAGCTGCTCGGTATTGACACGAACTGCTGGTAGCGCCTCATTTCAGATTAAAAAAAATGACTTATTTTTGATGGAATTATCTTCGAATTTCCAATCAGTACTCATGCGAAAAGTTCTCCTTGTTCTTTCCTTCTTTATCAGTACTGCCTTTGCAGTGGCGCAACAGCCTCCAGCTGCCTACCTCAAAGCCAAATCCGATTTGGATGCCAAGGCTTATGGAATGGCAAAAGATGGATTTGTAGCTTTCATAGATGAGACAAAATATGGCGTTCTCTCCTATTATGCGGCCTTTCACAGTGCTGAGGCTGCTCTTCAACTCAATCAAGCACCACAAGCCATTGAGTTGCTATCTGCCTTGAAAGGAAAGGTTTGGAGCCAATCCGAAGAAACTACCTACCTACTTGCTTTGGCTTATTTTCAAGATAACCAATTGGTAGCGGGTCTTCAAGCATTAAAAGGCCTTACCCGTGAGCCATTTTTGAGCAAAGGGGACCATGCCACATTTTCCTATTTGCAAAACACGTCTTCCAATTTTCTGATCAACAACCTAGAACAATTCAAGGAAAACGAGGGATTCACAGCAGCCTTAGTTTATGTGTTGCAAAAGAAATCCATCATGTCCGCATCCGAGCGGAGTACTCTGAATCAACTTATTCAGTCTGGGGTACAACCAGCATTGAAGGATAAGGTGCTAGATGTCGTGGTCATCTTGCCGTTTACCACGAGCGCAGAACAGGACATTTCTTTGATGGAGCCCACCAATTTTTTATTGGAACTCTACCAAGGGATTGAATTAGAAGTGGCTCGGCTTAAGGAGGATGGCGTAGCGATTCAGCTACATACCTTCGATTCAAAGCGAGACCTGGAATACCTAAATGCACTCGTAAAAGACCCAACTGTTCTTTCGGCAGATGTAATTTTAGGTCCTGTTTATCCAGAGGAAACAGCCCTAATAAGTGCTTTTGCTGAGGCTCAAAAAATTCCATTTATTCACCCGCTTTCCAATCTCGGGGACCGGTATGAAGAAAGCCAATTTAGCTACTTATTTAGGCCCGCACTAAGTTCGCTCGCGAATGGGGTAGTGGATGCCCTGAAAACGCAAGGATGGGGGAAAACCGTAGCCATTGGTTATAGCGGTAATTCTCGAGACGAGCAGCTTGGGCTTTTGCTACAAAATCAATTGGCAAAGGAAGGTTTTAGTGTGGTCAAGGTTCAGAAGGTGGATTCCAAAAATGCCACATCTTTTCTTCAAGGCTTGGGCGTACGGAGAGGAAATCAACCTTCAGTAAGCCAGGTGATTTTGCTTTCAGACGATCCAGCACTGGCACAGCCTGTTTTTTCCCTTATGGAAAGCATTTCTGCTGAAGTACCTTTGCTGGTCATGGATTCCTGGTTAGGCTTTAATTTTTCAAATTTTGAAATGTTGGAATATGCTAACTTCTATTTCATTTCGAACAATACCCCAAAGTATCATTCGGAGGCCATGAATGATTTTCGAAAAAACTATTATTCCAAACACCTGCAATTCCCTTCCACCAATTCCCTTTTAGGTGCTGAACTAGTTCATTGGGTCCATACCAATGCGGAATTTGCGCAAGATTTTGACCTCCGCCCAAGTTTGGATAAAAACGGGAATCAGTCAGGTCGACTGACATGGGGATTTAATTTTCAAAAAGTGAACAACAACAGCTATTCTCCTGTTTTTAAGCTTGAATCTGGAGAATTGATCCCATTAAACTAAACCATGCAAATTTCTGAAAGCAAAAGGCTTTTTGCCCATGCTAAAAATTTTATTCCAGGAGGAGTAAACTCTCCTGTTCGTGCGTTCCGTGCCGTAGGTGGTGAACCCATCTTCATCAAAAAAGCGGATGGTGCATTTATTCACGACGAGGACGGCAATGCTTACATTGAACTCATCAACAGTTGGGGGCCGATGCTGTTGGGTCACAATTCCCCGCTAATCCGTGAAGCGGTGATTCGTGCCATGGAGGATGGAACCTCCTTTGGAGCGCCTACAGCTCGCGAGGTAGAAATGGCGGAGCTATTGGTTCGCATGGTGCCTTCCCTTGAAAAAGTCCGCATGGTCAATTCAGGTACTGAAGCCACCATGTCTGCCATCCGCGTGGCGAGAGGCTACACTGGGCGGGATAAAATCATCAAAATGGAAGGGCATTACCATGGACATGGAGATTCTTTCCTCATTGCTGCAGGCTCTGGCGCGATCACCATGGGGCACCCGGACTCTCCCGGAGTTACGCTAGGTACCGCTAAAGACACACTTTTAGCACCTTTCAATGATCTAAATGCCATTGAGTCATTGGTGGAGGCGAATAGAGGCGAAATCGCTGCCTTGATTTTGGAGCCAGTTGCAGGAAATATGGGATTGACCTTACCGCAAGAAGAGTACCTGCAAGGTCTTCGTGACATTTGTAGCCGTGAAGGAATTGTATTGATTTTCGATGAGGTGATGACCGGTTTTCGATTGGCCAAGGGAGGTGCGCAAGAGCGATTTGGGGTGATTCCCGATTTGACTACCCTAGGTAAAATCATCGGTGGAGGCATGCCAGTTGGGGCTTATGGAGGAAAAAAGGAGATCATGGACTTTGTGTCTCCCGCAGGCCCGGTGTACCAAGCAGGTACGCTATCTGGGAATCCTATCGCGATGGCAGCAGGCCTGGCGATGCTCCGTCACCTAGATACCCATCCTGAAGTCTACAGTCGTTTGGAAGCCATAGGAGAAGAGCTAACTGCAGGAATAACTCGCATCAATTCAAGCTTTGGTCTTGACTATACCCTCAACAAATTGGGGAGCATGTATTCCTTGTTTTTCACTTCTAGCCCAGTAACTGATTTTGAATCGGCCAAAAAATCCGATACCCAACTGTTTGGCCGTTACTTCCAGAGCATGCTAAAGCGAGGGGTTTATTTGGCACCGTCTCAGTTTGAGAGCCTTTTCTTATCCACTGCTTTAACGAGCGAACTGATTGGTAAGATCCTGCAGGCGCATGAGGAAAGCATGAAGGAGATTCATTAAAAAAGAGAAGATGATTTTGAAAGTATACGGCATCAAAAATTGCGACACGATGAAGAAGACCTTCTCCTTTCTAGAGGAAAAAGGCATTTCTTACGAATTTGTCGATTTCAAAAAGCAGGCCCCTGCTGTGGATCTACTCAAAAGCTTCCTTTCAAAAACTAGCTTGGGTACCTTGGTAAATCGCCAGGGAACTACTTACAAAAAGTTGGATGATTCGCAGAAAGCGGCGGTAGGGCAGGAACTAACCGCATTTCCAATTTTGATGGCACAGCCTAGCATGATCAAAAGGCCCATAATTGAATATTCCGATGGAAGCATCACCTTGGGATTTGTGCCCGAGCAGATTGCCTCAAAATTGAAGTAATCAGGATCGCTTAATCCAGAAGATTCCTGGTTTGCAGTTAGGACTGCGGTGGAAAAAATACAGGTAAGTGCTTCAGGATATCTTTGCTCATGCTATCCAAATCATAGGAAGGTTTCCATCCCCAATCAGCTTGCGCGCGACTATCATCGATGCTATCTGGCCAAGAGTCCGCAATGGCTTGGCGAAAATCCACTTGATAGTTGATTTCAAAGTTAGGCACCTCTTTTTTGATGCTTGCAAAAATCTCTTTCGGAGAAAAACTCATGCCCGCAAGGTTGTAGCTGGATCGGATTTTGACTGCTTCTTTGGGTGCATTCATCAGATCTAGCGTAGCCTTAATGGCATCCGGCATGTACATCATGGGGAGGTAAGTATCCTCGCTCAAGAAACAGGTAAAGGGCTGATTTGCAATCGCCTTGTGGTAGATGTCCACCGCATAGTCTGTGGTTCCTCCTCCGGGCAAAGATTTGTAGCCGATTAGGCCAGGATAGCGAAGGCTCCGTACATCCACTCCGTATTTTTCAAAGTAGTAGTTGCACCAACCTTCCCCTGCAAGTTTGCTTATTCCATACACCGTGTTTGGATTTTTTTCACAAAACTGAGGGGTATTAATTTTGGGTGTTCCAGGACCAAAAACTGCAATAGAAGATGGCCAATAGATCTTATCCAATCCACATTCTTTCGCAAGCTCCAATACATAGAGCAAGCTATCCATGTTGAGTTGCCAAGCAAACTGTGGATTTTTTTCACCTGTAGCGGATAGTACTGCGGCGAGGTGGTAGATCTGTGTTACCCTTTCCTTCTTCACCAAGCTACCCAAGGCATCCTTGTCCATCACATCAAGTACTTCAAACCGGCAGTAGGGAAATTGGGTGCTTGCGGCTGCTCGTAGGTCAGTTGCAATCACTTGATCTCCGCCAAATTGATCTGCAAGTGCACGGGTTAATTCTGAGCCGAGCTGACCAGCAGCTCCAATAACAAGGATTTTGTCCATAAGGTGGTCTTTCAAATAACCCGTACTTGCTGTCAGGGTTTTTGTTTTATATTTGGGTTCACTTGCGCAAAAATAATAAAAAACACCTGGTTCCAGCCGATTTTTGATCAGTGGAACTTTAAATTTTAGCCAAGATTAACTCCTTAATCCGTCAACCATGTACGAGCAGTTTAAACCCAAATTAGAACAAGAATTACAGTCCATCGAGGAAGCAGGTCTATTTAAGAGAGAACGAATTATCACTTCCCCACAGTCAGCAGAAATCACCATTGCTGGAGGAAAGCAGGTATTGAATTTTTGTGCAAACAACTACCTCGGATTGTCTTCTCATCCACGGGTAGTTCAAGCCGCTAAAGAAGCAATCGACACCCATGGCTTTGGAATGTCATCCGTCCGATTTATTTGCGGGACTCAGGATATTCATAAGGAACTTGAAAAAAAGCTTTCTGAATTTTTGGGAACAGAGGATACCATTTTGTATGCTGCAGCTTTTGATGCCAATGGAGGAGTTTTTGAGCCACTGTTTGGAGCAGAGGATGCCATCATTTCGGATGCATTGAATCATGCATCTATCATCGATGGGGTTCGTTTGTGCAAAGCCATGCGCTACCGCTACGAGCACAACAACATGGAGGATCTGGAGAAGCAACTCCAGGATGCTGTGACAGCAGGAGCCCAACAGAAGATCATTGTCACTGATGGAGTCTTTTCCATGGACGGAACAATCGCGAAGCTCGACCAAATTGTAGCCTTGGCCGAAAAGTACCAGGCTTTGGTGATGACCGATGAGTGTCACTCCACTGGATTTATGGGGAAAACAGGTAGGGGAGTCCACGAGCACAGAGGGGTGATGGGCAAGATCGACATCATCACCGGCACCCTAGGCAAGGCCTTGGGTGGAGCTTCTGGTGGTTTTACTTCTGGAAGAAAAGAGATAATTGAATTACTTCGTCAGCGATCTAGACCGTATTTATTTTCGAATACCCTTGCGCCATCTATCACGGGAGCATCAATTGCAGTGCTTGAATTGCTATCTGAAACTACTGAGTTGAGGGATCGACTTGAAAAAAATACAAGCTATTTCCGCGAAAAGATGGAGGCAGCTGGATTTGATATCAAACCAGGGGAACATGCCATTGTGCCAATCATGCTATACGATGCAGTGCTTTCCCAGAAGATAGCGGAAAAATTACTAGAAAGAGGAATCT
>JBILBQ010000041.1:0-21279 GCA_044353615.1 Algoriphagus sp.
CACCAACGATGATTTACTTTGGACAGGAAGTGGGTGAGCCTGGCGCCGAAATGGCCGGCTTTGGACAGCCCAGTCGCACTTCCATGTTTGATTACATTGGCGTTCCTCAGCACCAGAAATGGGTAAATGGAGGAAAGTTTGACGGAGGGCAACTTTCGGACAACGAAAAAGCGCTCCGCAACTACTATTCGGAGGTACTCAACTTTACAAGAAACAGTTCAGCACTGATGGGGGCCTACCTGGAACTGCACACCTTCAACCGAAAGTTAAATCCCAACTACAGCGACAAAACCTTTGCTTTTGCCCGCTGGGATGAGCAGCAGAAGTTGCTCGTGGTCACCAACTTTGACGAACACCAATCCGTGAATACCGTCCTCCACCTTTCCCCTGAACTCTTAAAAGCCTGGGATTTGAAACCAGGAACCCGAGAATTGAAGGAAAGAATGTTTGGAAAGAAAACCACCCAACTTCGTGTAGACGAGAAAGGTGCTCACATCGACCTAGTCTTAGGCCCATGGGAGTCTGCGGTATTTGAGGTGAAGTAAATTGACCTCATCAAGTGGTGAAAGCACAAAATAAGCAGGACTTATTTTGTGCTTTTTTTATTTAAGGTTTCTTTCATTTTTTCCCCTCCAAGCAATCTATTTTATCTTGGTTGTAACTTTTTTTAAGTTCCTGCAACTTATATGAAAATCTATTCAATTGGATTCAACGGGAGAAAAGGCATTTCTAGAAATCTTAGGTAAGCATGAACGCATAATTCATAAAATATGCCATGCTTATGGTTCTGACGCTTCTGCTAAGCAAGACCTTTTCCAAGAAATTATTTTACAGTTGTGGAAGTCCTTTTCAAGTTTTCGAAACGAGTCCAAAATAAGTACCTGGATCTATCGAATTGCGCTAAATACAGCATTCACTCACCATCGAAGAAGTAAATCAAAGGTTACCCTAAGTTTTTTTAGTGTTTTTGATGAAGATAAAGCGGAAGAAAACGAAGAGGGGGCTTATCAAGAAAATCTAACTCTTTTATACGGTGCAATTGCTAAACTTTCAGAATTAGAAAAAGCAATTGTCATGCTCTACCTAGACGACAAGAGTTACGAGGAAATGCAAGAAGTACTCGGCATCAATCAGGGTACTTTGCGGGTAAAAATGAACCGCATCAAAGAAAAAATGCGTGACATCACGAAATCGAAGCAGCATGGAACTAGATAATTTAAAGGAATTGTGGAAGGATTCGAACAAGTCTTCAATCCCCATTGATGAAGACAAGTTGCGCCAGATCCTAAGTACTAGTTCAAATGGCCCAATTGCTAAAATGAAACGAAACCTAAAACTTGAGGTGATTTCGCTGATAATAGTCTATGGTCTTCTACTTTGGGCAACTTCAAATGAAGTGGACTCAATTTTTACAACCTTTGATTTTGTCCTGCTTCTAGTTACCGGCATGCTCTTTATTATTTATGCTAGTATCAAATACAAGCAGTTAAAAAATATGGAATGTGTGAGTTGTGAAGTAAAATCCAATCTTACTCTTCAAGTAAGATCGCTGGAGAAACTAGTTAAACTGTATTTTTTGGCTGGCAACATCAGTGTAATCTTTGTTTATCTAATTGCAGGCGCAATAGGGTATGTTGGGACGGAAGGAGAAAGAGTTGCCTTCCCTTCAACTATGGAAATTTTGATTTTTCTTTCAATTGGGACCCTACTAGTAGTTATAAATTATTTTCTCGGCCGCTGGTACCTCTTTACTCTTTATGGAAAACACATTAATAAACTAAAAACAATAATTTATGAAATGGATGAAAACTAAAATGATCAAAGCTCAAGTGCTTTTATTGTTATTGGTGGTTTTTTGCGGTTCAACTTCTTACGCGCAAAAACAAACAAGCAATTCGTTGCTTTGGGAGATTAGTGGGAATGGTTTGCAACAACCTTCTTATTTATTTGGCACGATACACATGATTTGCAAGGAAGACTTTATTCTATCTGAAACGGCAAAACAGAAGTTTAATTCCAGCAAACAAGTGTATTTGGAATTGGATATGGATGATCCTCAACTACAGATGACGATGATGCAACAATTGCAACTTCCAAGTAATGAATCCTTGAAAAACAAGTTTGACGAAAGTGATTTCAAAGCGCTCGATTCTTTTTTAATGAAAGAAATGAACATGAATCTCGCTGTATTTGACCAATTCAAGCCTATGATGGTCATGAGTCTACTTGCGCAGCGGGTGCTTTCTTGTGCTGAAATGGAATCGTATGAAATGAACTTTGTAAAAATGGCAACCGAACAAAAGAAAGAGTTGTTGGGGCTAGAAAAGGTGGAAGATCAGTTGGCTGTTTTTGATGCGATTCCAGATTCCCTAGAGATCCGTTCCATCATGAATATGGTCAACGATTTTGATGCTCAGAAAAAAGAATTTAACCGTATGAGCACCATTTATAAAAGTCAAGACTTGGAAGCGCTTTACCAACTTATCGCCGAATCTCCAGAAATGATGGGCAGTCAGGAATTGTTGCTAGACCGTCGTAATCGCAACTGGATACCCGTGATGGATTCTGCCATGAAGAAAACATCCACTTTTTTTGCGGTTGGGGCTGGCCACTTAGGGGGGAATCAGGGGGTGCTTGAACTTCTACGCAAACAGGGGTATTCGGTGAAACCAATTCAGTAAAAAATTAACAGGACCAACTTAATTTTCCAGAATCAGTATGTAGTATTGGTTTGTGCGCCCCAAAATGACGCACAGATGACGCCTAGATGTCAATAAACAAGTCATTTACTCCAATCATATTTGCACATGGAATTTGGTGAACGATTGAAAGAACTTCGAACACGTTTGAATTACTCTCAAAAAGAAATTTCTGAAAAAACAGGCTTAACCGTTCGGACAATCCAACGGATTGAGAACAACGAGGTAAAACCAAGCCTGCATTCATTAAGAGTACTTGGAGAAGCATTGCAAACAGACTTAACTGAAGTTGGAAAATCATCCGTCGCCAAACCCTATGAATTTAATGTAAACCTTAAAATCACAGATATGAATCAATTTTTAACTGACCTAAAAACCCTGGTAAAAACCCACTGGAAAACAATCTTATTTATTGTGTTAGTGATTTACCTATTCACAAGTTACACGGACATTAAAGCAGGAATACTAGATGCCTGGAACGGGAAGTAACCTAAAAAAAAGAACAAGTAATCGGGTAGTTAAATACCAAATGCAACTATTAGAAATGTTTTTGCATCTAGATAAAAAGTATATCCAAAAGCAACCTTCATTTTAAATGAGAAAAATACTACTCGTCCTCCTTTTGGGTCTTGTGACCCTTACGGTGAATGCACAACATCAGTATGAAATCGATTTGAAGAAAATCGACAAGGATATTTTACCTGTAAAAATGACCTTGTCCAAACCACCCAAATCAGATCAAATCACCTATTCATTTCCTGCCACCGTTCCAGGAACCTACGACACCCAAGATTTCGGACGGTTTGTCATTTCTATGGTTGCAAAAACAGCCGATGGGAAAAACCTAACTGTCAAAAAAGAGGGAAATAATTCCTATCTAATTTCAGATGCCAAAAAATTGAAATACCTCGAATACACGGTAGAGGACATCATGGACAAAAAGGTGAAGAAGAATCACATTTTTGAACCGGTAGCTACCAATTTCGTCGAAGGCAAACACTTCCTTTTCAATAACGGAGGAATTTTCGGTTTTTTTGAAGGAGAAGAGGCGGATCCGATTGAGATCAAGATTGCTAAACCAACACAACTTTACGGTGCCACTTCCTTGCCTCAAACGGTAAACACAAGTGTTCAGCAGAACTTCAAAGCGAAATCTTACCACCAATTGATTGATTCCCCGATCATGTTTTCCGTACCAGATACGGCTCAATTTTATGTGGGTAAAACAAAGGTGACTATTTCGGTTTATGACGTAAACGGCGTTCCGAGGGCGAAGCATTTTTATGAAGTCTTGAAACGTGATATGGCGGCGGTAGAAGCATTTTTACCAGATCTTCCGGTGGATAATTACACCTTCATCATTTACGTGGATGATTTTGAGGAAATTGGGAATGCGATGTCAGGAAAAATGGGGCTCATCCAAAAAGTAAAGTTGGCTCTGAGATTAAAGAATATTGGGTTGGGAGCGCTGGAACATGGCAATTCATCCACGTACTATATAGCTGATTTTGGAAGCGGACTTGCTGATGTAAAAGAAGTTTCCTTGGACAACCAACTTTCAGGCGCGGCCATTCATGAGTTTATGCACATCCTCACGCCGCTGGGCTTACATTCAGAGCGCATCGGAAATTTCAACTACACGAATCCGTTGATGAGCAAGCACTTGTGGCTTTACGAAGGGGTAACTGAATATTTCGCCAACCTCATCAAATACAAAGGCGGTGTCATTTCACCGGATGAGTATTTAAAAGAAATGGAATCCAAACTGGTTCAGGGTTTAGATTTTCCGGTAACTGAAATGTCGTTCACGGAGATGAGTGAAAAGGTATTGGAGGAAAAATTCCATAAGCAATACGGGCAAGTATACATGCGTGGGGCGGTTTTGGGCATGTTGCTGGACGCTGAAATTCAACGACTCACCTTGGGTAAAAAATCATTAATTGATGTTCTCTTGGTATTAAATTCTCGCTACGGAGAAGATAAATCATTCCAGGAGGAGACCTTTATTTCAGAGTTAGTCAATGAAGTTCATCCTGACCTTCAAAACTTTTTTACGCTGTATGTAGAAGGCAAAAATCAGTGGAAGCCAAACGACCAGTTGAATTACCTGGGCATCAAGTACCACGATACCTTTCAAGAGTCAAGCATGTTGTCGCCCTTTAACGAGAAGGATAATGACATCACCATGAAAACAAATGGATTATTAGGTCTAGAAGGACAGGTGGTGAAAACAGGTCCTAACGAATGGGCAGGATTGAAAGCAGGAGATATCATAAACCTTAATGATTATCGAAACGCAGTTGAACCAAACGGGCAGAAACTCAAAGAAGGTGAAACAGCCAAGTTAAATGTTAAACGAAACAATGAGTTTATCACCTTGGACATAGTCGTGAAATACGGACTCAAGGAAAAGAAGAATGTACTTCGCTGGGAAGAGAAAAAATAAAGATTTATGAAAAAATCAGTTTTAGTACTTGCTCTATTTTTTGCAACAGTATGCACCTTAAATGCGCAAGAAAGTACAGCCCCATCCAAGAACAAATTTGGAGTTACCCTGTCTACAAATATTTTTGGATTGGATGATGACTTAAGTAATGTTGCCGTGGGTGGGGGCTTTTATTATAGTATACAACTAAACAAGAGGATTTCTCTTTATTCCGAGTTGGATGGCTCCACCCGTAATTTTGGAAATCAATCCATCGTGCCAGGCTTAAGTGGAGAGTTTACCACAGGAAATGTAGCCTTCTACTTTGGTCCCATGTTTGACATTGGAAAGGAGATGAACATAGGCTTGGGAATTGTGGAAAATTATTTGTTTAACTCAGAACTTGAAACCAAAACAAGCACCAAGGATATAAGTGCTGAAACAAACAATTATTCCTCCCTATACTTTGATTTTAGACACCAATTTGGAAATAAATTTGGTTTAGGTACTAGGTATGAATGGGGCCTAAATTCAATCTTTAAAAATGTAGATAGAAAAGTATCCACTATTTCATTCAATCTATTTCTCCCTTTAGGAGGGAACAGAAATCAAGAAAAGGAGGAGTAATCCTCCTTTTTTTTGAATTTTTATCCCCATTTTAGCCGACTATATACTACACTAACCCATAAAAGAGGATTCTAAAATCAAGGAGACCTGTGGAGAATTGATCCTTTGGTGTAAAATTGCCTACCTGCACCTTTTATTTACCTGGATTTGTTTAATTTAACCTGTAAACTTTTAAGAAACAGGTATGTCTCACAGGGATAAACTCAATCGCCGAGAATTTATTACCTCAGCGGCCAGCATTGCAGCCACCATCTCCATTGTTCCCTCTTCTGTCATTGCAGGTACGGGACATGTGCCTCCATCCGACCAACTTACCGTGGCCAACATCGGCTGCGGCACACAGGGACTTAGAGAGATGGGTGACCTCCTCAAAAACCCTAAAATCCGTTTGGTCGCTGTCTGCGATGTAAATAAATCTTCCAGCGACTACATCGATTGGTCTCCCTTTGGAATCCGAAATACGATTCGAGAAACCATCGGCGACAATTCCTGGTGGGAAGGCAAGCCCGGAATCCCGGGAGGCCGTGACATTGGCCAAGAATATGTAGAAAAGTACTACGCAAAAAATAAGCCCTCAGGGAGATACAAAGGTTGCGCGAGTTACGAGGATTACCGGGAACTGCTAGACCAAGAAAAAGGCATCGATGTGGTCAAGATCATGACTCCCGACCATACTCACGCCCCAATTGCCCTAGCAGCAATGTCCAAAAAAATCAATGTTGTCACCCACAAGCCCATTGCCAACAGGCTTCTAGAGGGAAGAAAAGTCATCCAAAAAGCAAGCGAATCAGGTGCCATCACACACCTCTTGGCCTGGTCAGATCGTCCGGAATACCGACAGATGAAGGCCTGGATGGATGCGGGCTTGATTGGTGACTTGCAAGAAATTCACAACTGGTCCTACCGCCCCGTTTGGCAGCAGTGGACCAGTCGCCCTACTGCAGCCCAACCCATTCCTGAAGGATTTAACTGGCAACTCTGGCTGGGACCCGTTCCAGATATGCCCTACCACAAGCAGTACACCCACAACGTGTTCCGCGGCTGGTACGAGTTTGGTGGAGGTTCCATCGCCGACATGGGGCATTACAGCTTATTTCCTTTATTTGAGACCTTGGGCATTGACCGCAGCCCCGTTTCCGTCAGGGCCTATGGCACGACCACGCGAGAGGAAATCAACCAGGTCTACCAGTGGGTCAAAAATGAGGTGGCCTTCCCGGCTAGCTGCACCATCAAGTGGAAGTTCCCTGAGCAAGCGGCTCTCCCAGCCTTTGATCTCTTTTGGTACGACGGGGGCATGAAGCCCTTTGCCTGTGAAGAACTCGAGTCGGAAGGAAAAGACATTCCTGACGAAGGACTGCTGCTAGTGGGTAGCAAAGGAAAAATTTTGGGAGGCTTTCGAGGCGAAAACCCAGTGCTACTCCCAGAAGGGTCCGCGATGCAAGGCCGCGATGCAGAACGCATCAAGTCCCAAAAGGTAGATCGGAAGACCGACCTTTGGGTGGAGTCCATGCTGGCAGGAACCCAAACTCCCGGCAGCTTTACCCGTGCCCAATGCATCACTGATACGATCAATCTGGGGGCCATTGCCTTGAGAACAGGCAAAAAAATTGACTTTGATACCCAAAAAACACAAATTACCAACGATTCCAAAGCTCAGGACTTGCTTACGAGAACCTATCGGGCAGGTTGGGAGATTTAATTCCAACCGATCCTTACTCCACTTTCAAACCCAAAATACCCATGAATAGCAGAAGAAATTTCCTCAAAACCACAGGCCTCGCCACCGCAGCCCTAGGATTAGGACTCCCCTCCCTAAGCTTTGCTCGGCAGTCAGCAGATCTCCCATTTAAGATCTCCTTGGCGGAGTGGTCTGTCAATCGGCTCCTTTTTTCCAAGAAACTGGATCACCTCGATTTTGCATTGGAAGCCAAGAAACATGGTATTCTTGCGGTCGAATATGTGAACCAATTCTTTATGGATAAGGCGCAGGACTTTACCTACTTGAAGGAAATGAATACCCGATGCAGCAACGAGGGCATCACCCAAGTATTGATCATGGTCGATCGCGAAGGCATGCTCGGAGCTCGATCAGCCGCTGATCGTGGAAAGGCAGTCGAAAACCACAAAAAGTGGATTGATGCGGCCAAGTTCCTAGGATGCCACACCGTGCGTGTCAACGGATACTCAGATATTTCCTGGTCTACCCGACCAGAAGATGCTGCGGAAGCCTCCAAACTGGTCAGTGACAGCATTCACCAGCTTGCAACCTATGCAGCACCTACCGGCATCCACATCGTGATCGAAAACCATGGAGGCTTCTCTTCCAATGGCAAATGGCTGGCAGATACCATCCGAAATGCAAACCATCCCCTGGCAGGCACGCTTCCCGACTTTGGCAACTTCCGCATCAGCACCTTAGAAGGCAAAGCCGTTTCCTACGATTCCTACCGAGGCGTGGATGAATTGATGCCATTAGCCACTGGCGTGAGCTTGAAGCCACGCGTCTGGGACGATGCAGGCCAAGAGTCGGACTTGGATTATGCCCGCATGATGAAGATCGTACTGTCCCATGGCTACTCGGGACACGTAGGCATTGAGCATGGAGACAAGGATAAAGAATGGGAAAGTATAGTGGCTATTCGAGAGATACTCGAAGGCTTGCAAAAAGCCTAAAAACCAACACACGCAACTAAAGTTAATTCCCATCTACTCCATGAACCAACAACTTGGACAGCTTTCCCTTTTGGTCAAAGACTACGACGAGGCCATTCAGTACTATACGCAGACCTTGGGATTCGAACTGTTGGAAGACACACCAATGACGGACACCAAACGCTGGGTGCGGGTAGCTCCAAAAGGCTCTTCCTGCCAGTTGCTGCTTGCCAAAGCGGCCAACGAAACGCAGCTGAGTCAGGTGGGCCACCAAGCGGGAGGCAGAGTCTTTCTTTTCCTCTACACGGATGACTTTTGGAGAGATTACGAGAACTACCGCGCTAGAGGCGTATTATTTATTCGCGAACCGGCAGAAGAACCCTATGGAATAGTTTCCGTATTTTCGGACCTCTATGGAAATCTCTGGGATTTGATTCAACCCAAGGATTCCTAACCAAGACCTTATGGAAACCCAAGCCAACAATCCCCTCCACGGAGTCACCCTTGCCGATATGATCGCTCAACTGGTCTCTTTTTACGGTTGGGAAGACCTGGGAGAGCGCATTACCATCCGCTGCTTCACGCACGACCCCAGCATTGCCTCCAGCCTGAAGTTTCTACGCAAAACCCCCTGGGCACGAGAACGGGTAGAAGGACTCTACCTCAAGATGCTACGAGATGCCAAAAAGGAAGGTGGCCCTTTGGGGAATTGAAAATTATACTAAAACCTTTGAGGTCTTTCAGACCTAAAAGGTTTATGGGACAAATCGCAAGTAGTAATGCCTGCCCCAGCGGTGGACGATGCTACTCTATGGTTAGGGTAATTTTGCGACCAAGCCCGTACTCCAACAATTTGTAAAGGGTTGAAAGTTGGATATCACTGTGGCCATTTTCAATTCTTGAAATAAAACTTTTTTTAGTCCCTGTCTTTTCAGCCAATTGCTCCTGGGTCATTGAGGCAAGTCGTCTTTCTTCTCGGATTACTTCGCCAATAGCAAATGCTTTTGCTTTTATCTCAAAGTCAGTTCGCTTGGATGTCCCAATTTCTCCATAACGCTTGTCGAGATGTTCGTCAAAAGTGGTAATGGCTTTACTTTTTTGATCTTTTACGTTCATTTTACCTCTGCTTTATTTTCTCATCAAAATATTCATTCATAATTCTCACCGCCTTGGCAAGCTCTCCAGAAGGTGTCTTTTGGGATTTTTTCTGAAACCCATTAAACAAAATCACAACTTGACCCTCGTCAAAACAGCAGAAAATCCGGTAAATATTACCTTGAAATTCTACCCTTATTTCGTAGAGCTCATTCGTTCCTTCTACATGCTGAAAAAATTTCTGAGGAATTCTTTTTGCAACGGTCACGACAAATAACACATGGTCAATTTTCTCTTTCACTTTTTCGGTCTGCTGCTCGAAGAAGTCAAAAAAGTAGTCTTTAAAGAAGATGATTTGTCTGTAACGTTCCATTTTCTAATTCGAATAAAGTTAACGAATAATGGAACATATTTAGAAATAAAAATTTATAATTTTTCTGTGCCTATTCTTTGTAATTCAGCTGGATACAGCTGCAAATGAGTACTGGAATTTTGCTGATAAGGCCTAAGTGCGGGTTATGGGGAAAAGAATTCCTATGAAAACCTTCGAGGTCTGATAGACCTCAAAGGTTTGTGGGACAAATCGCAAGTAGTAATGCCTGCCCCTGCAGGGCTGTTGCTACTCAATTAGGGGTTTCAACCCCTGGACAAAAAAGCCCGTCCCGCAATTCTGCGGGACGGGCTTTTTCGTAAGGTTGGTGGTTTTTTATACGTAGTTGTTGAGCATTACCGGCATCACGAGCATCAAGATATCCTCGTTGGCATCTTGGGTAGCTGGCAAGATCAAGCCTGCACGGTTGGGTGCGGAGAACTTCATGCTTACTTCTTTGCAAGAAAGGTTGTTCAACATTTCCACCAAGAACTTGGCGTTGAATCCGATCTCAATATCTTCTCCTTCGTGGTCGCAAGACAGGCGCTCGTTGGCTTCGTTGGAGAAGTCCAAATCTTCCGCAGAGATCATCAGCTCGCTACCGGTCAACTTCAAGCGTACCTGGTGTGTGGTCTTGTTGGCATAGATGGCGATACGACGCAAGGAACCCAAAAACTCCAAGCGGTCGATGTTCATGCGGTTTGGATTCTCAGTTGGAATCACGTTTTCGTAATCTGGGAATCGCTCGTCGATGAGACGGCAGATCATCTTGATATTATTGAACTTGAAATAGGCATTAGACTGGTTGAACTCTACCGATACTGGCACATTCTCGGATGGCAAGGTAGACTTCAGTAGGTTCAAGGCTTTTCTTGGGATAATCAAGTTCGTTCCATTGCTGGAGGCCACATCTACTCTTCTGTAACGCACTAGACGGTGTCCATCCGTAGCCACAAAGGTAGTGTTGGTTGGGCTTAGGTTGATGTACACCCCTGTCATGGCAGGACGAAGTTCGTCCGAAGAGGTAGCAAAAATCGTATTCGAAATAGCAGAAGAAAGCACTTCAGTAGACATGTCTACCGTAGTGGCATTATTTACTGTTGGGATTTTTGGGAAGTCAGTTGCGTTTTCCCCAGCAAGTCGGTAGCGACCATTGTCAGAGCTAATTTCAACTGCGTAGGTATCGTGATCGATGCTGAAAGTCACCGGCTGCTCCGGCAAGTTCTTCAAGGTTTCGATCAAAATACGTGCAGGCACTGCAATATTTCCGTCTTCCTTCGCCTCCACTTGGAGCTGAGTCATCATGGAAGTCTGCAGATCCGAAGCAGTGATGGTCAATACAGATCCCTTGATTTCAAAAAGAAAGTTTTCCAGAATAGGCACCACCGGGTTGGTGGTCACTACACCGTTGATGGCAGAAAGCTGCTTGAGCAAGGCGGAGGAAGAAACAATAAATTTCATATCGTAGGGGTGGGTATAGTTTTTTTCTAGTGTGGTAAATTTAGAAATAAAATGCTAATTCAGAGGAACCTCCTTCCAATTGTAGTAAAAAAGTTACAAATAGTTGGGTGATTTTTGGTTTATGCCCTTCGGGAAAAACGTTTCGCACGTAGCAAGCCAATTACTCCACCCATCAGCACTAGGAAAAGCACAGGAGCCCCAACGTTAATCAGCTGCCACATCGATTTTTCTTCGACCACTTTTACCTTATCCAAAGGGCGTATCTGCAGGACCTTCGTTCGCGTGGCAATGATCCCCTCCGGATCTGTCAAGTACTGCACCAGATTTTCCAAAAACTGCTTGTTGGCATAGGTAGCCTGCGCCAGCGGATCCTCCCCTAGTGGCAGCGGTTCCTGAGTTGCTGGATTGACCTGGCTTTGAAATATTGACGCATCCCCAAGCACGATTACTTTACCATTTCCACTGTTTTTTAGTTGTGTCCCCGCAAATTCCTCAGGTACAAATCGATTCTTGAACAGGGAGGTAAACTCACCTTCCAGCAAGTAGGCTAGTGGCAGGTATTGGACGCCAAATTCAGATTCTAAGGGTGGTTCTTGGAATGCCCCTAGGCTTATCAGATGAGGCAAAGGCACGATCCGAGAACGCTCCGAACTGAATAGCAAAGGGGTCTTTCTCACTCCATCGGCCTTCACCGTGTCGAGGCTGCTGGCATAGCGGAAACTCACCTGATCCAGTCCCTTGGTGATGGGATGAGGATACATGCGCCCCGCTTGAAAATAATAGGGCCAAGGCAAAGGCACAAGCTGCTCCTGATTCCCGAAATTTCCGCCCATAACCGGAATCACCCCGAAGTCAAGGTCCTGAATCAAGTCCTTGTTGACACGGACCCCATACCGAAATAGCAGGCGGTCTAGGCTGTTTTCCTGAGGCAAGGCCAAGGCACCAGCTCCTGCCAACTGCCTTAAATCCAAGCTTGTCCCTTCAGCAGCAACAATCAAATTGCCCCCTCCCATTACGTATTGATCCAGAAGGAATAGCTCCCGCTCGGAATAGGTCGAGTCTGGACCCAAAATGAAAACTGCAGCAAATGAACTCAGGTCCTCCACTTTTTTGGCCTGCTCCAAGGGAACCTTAAACAATTCGTAGCGCCCATTAAGTGCTTCGACCATCCCAAAACCATCGTCTTCAGCCAGCTCCCCATGTCCAATGATCATCGCCAAAGCACTTTTTTGGGGGTACAATAGCTTTTGAATGGCCTGTGCAAGTTCGAACTCTAGGTTTTCAATGGAGGCATTCAAGGTTTGCTCGGCAGACATGCCCCGCTCTCCTTTCAAGATTAGAGCGCCAGTTTCGTAGGTGTCATCTGACACCAAAATCCCTGGAAAAATAAGCTGCTCCTGCTGTCCCGTGGCCTGATTGACAAATAGGTTCGTAGGACGGATGCCATAGTCGGATAGCGTATAAATAAAGTCCTCCTTCAAGGAGTCGGTCACTTCCAGCGGGTCAAAATAAGATACCGTAATGTTCTCAGCTGAATAGGCATTGAAGGTACGGACTGTCTCCTCGATGGATTTTTGGAGACGACGCATCCCTCCTGGAAGATCCTCCCCCGTCAATAAAATATCCACATGCAAAGGCCGGTCTATCCCTTCCAACAACTTTAGGGTGGATGGATGTAGTGAATACCGCTTTTCTTCGGTCAAGTCAATTCGAAAACGGACCGTTTGAGCAAGGCCTACCAAGACCAAGACACCCAAAAAAAGTGCGGCAAGTGGAAATATCCGGTGGGAGCTCAATCGTTTCATTTTTTCTTCAAAATCAAAACCGTTGCACCCAGAAATACCCAAATCATCCCCAGTAGAAAGAAGATATCTCTACTGTCAATTACGCCTCTGCTCAAGCTGTTGTAATGGTAGCTCAAGCTGAGTTCCTCTATCCAATAGGCCCAATCCCCCGAAACCATCCCTGCCAAAGCAGTCAATCCAAAATACAAGACGAAGCAAAGAAAGACCCCAAGGACAAAAGCCACCACCTGTTGGGAGGTCAAGGAACTTGCAAACAAGCCTACTGCGGCAAACGTGGCTCCAATCATCAATAGTCCCAGCCAACTCCCAAAAAACCCTGCCCAATCCAGGTTGCCCGGAGGATTACCCAACAGAGAAATGGAATAGGCATAGCCCAGGGTGGGAAGGATCGCCATGAAAACCAGCACGAGCAAGGCCAGGTACTTGGCCAGTACAATTTGAGTCAAACTAAGAGGGGATGTCTGCAGCAGTTCCCAAGTACCTGCCCTCCGCTCTTCTGCCAAGCTGCGCATGGAGATTGCTGGAATCAAAAAAGTAAACACATAGGGGGTGTAAAGAAATAAGGACTCCAAGTCTGCATAGCCATAGTCAAGCACCGAACTTTCGGGAAATACCCAAACCAGCAAGCCGATGGCGACTAAAAACAAGACCAGTACCAAGTAACCGGTCAAGCTGCCAAAAAAGGCCGTGATTTCCTTGAGAAACAAACTTTTCATTGGCCTTGGGTGATTTCTCTGAAAAGGGTTTCTAGATTTTTAGCGCCTTGATCAAGACGAATCAGACTAAGTTTTTGCTGGCTTACCACCTGCAAAATCGCCTTTCGTGCTTCCCCAGCATCTTTGGTCAGAAGCACTAATTCCTGAGTTCCTTTACTTCCAAAGCTAGGTGCTCCGATTCCTTCAAACCAGGATAAGTCAAGCGGCTCTTCCGTTTCCAGGATCAAGGTCACTTGGGTAGAGACAGACTTCAAGTCCGCAAGCGAGCCTGCGGATCGGATTTTACCTTGGTTGATGATGACCACATCATGGCATACTGCCTCTACCTCTTGCATGATGTGGGTGGAAAAAATGAGGGTTTTATTCTCGGCTACTTCCAGAATCAAGTTGCGAATATCGACCAGCTGATTGGGGTCCAAACCTGTGGTAGGCTCATCCAAGATAACCAAGGCAGGATCGTGCAAAAGTGCGCGCGCAATGCCCACCCGCTGTCGATAGCCCTTAGAAAGTTGTCCAATTTTCTTGTGCTGTTCACTTTGAAGGCCTGTTTTGCGAATCATCTCCTCCGTGCGGCGTCGAATATCGGCGGATTTCATGCCGTAAATACCGCCCGAAAATTCCAAAAACTCACGGACATAGCTATCCAAGTAGAGGGGGTTGTTTTCAGGAAGGTAACCAATTTGAGCGGCCAACTTCTTGGGATTGGCCAAGGTATTTTCGCCCAAGACCGATACCGTTCCCGAATCAGCAGCAAGGTATCCAGTGATGATTTTTAGTGTCGTGGATTTCCCTGCGCCATTGGGACCCAAAAATCCCAAAATCCGTCCAGGACTTGCCGTAAAGCTCACTTCATCCAGTGCCTTTTGAGCGCCGTATCGTTTGCTGAGCTGAGAAACCTGGAGTGACATGCGTTGGGGCGATTCAATACATCGAGTACCTACAAAAATACAGATTGCCCTTGGAATGACAAGGGTGATTTTTTAGGTCTGCTGATTCCTATTTTTTCCCTTTTGGACGGAGTGGACGGCACTCTACATCGACCACAAAATAGTTGGGATGGGTTTCCAAGGTTTGTACAATCGTCAGGGCTACATCCGCAGGCTGCATCATGTTTTCGTGCGCATCCATCCCCGGAATGGCATCAAAGAAGTTTGTTTGGATGGATCCCGGATAGATGGTCGACACCTTGATCCCAAAGTCACGAAGCTCCATGTACAAGGAATGGGAGATGCCACGGACGGCATGTTTGGTGCCCACATAGCCCGCAAAATTGGTGACCCCGTTGAGTCCAGCGATGGAGGCTACATTGATGATATGTCCTTCGTCCGCTTTTTTCATCGCAGGGATGATGCGCTTGGTGACGTAAAAAATCCCGTGGACATTGGTATCAAACATGGATTTCCAGTCTGCCGTACTCATGGTTTCTAGTGGTCCGGCAACTCCAAATCCGGCATTGTTGATCAAAATACGGATGTCCGCACCAAGGCGAGCAACGGTGGCTTGGTAGGCTTGTTCGACTTGCGCCTCCTCTGCCACATCACAGGAGAAAAAATGAAAATTAGGATGCGTGAAGGAAGGTTGGTTTCTTCCCCAGCCCGCCACGACGGCGCCTTTGTCGAGTAGCAATTTGACCACTTCAAGGCCAAGTCCCTTGCTTACGCCGGTGACCACCGCCAGCTTCTGATTCAATTCCATAAAGTTTAGTGTTTACGTATTAAAGCCAATTCGAACCAAAAAGTTCTCCAATTCTAGGCTTTATCCAAAAATTCATTGAATTTACATTCCATGAATTTAATTTAAGCGACACAAAGACCAATACCTTCCAACACATCCTATGAAAAAATTAATCCTTCCCCTTCTACTGCTGAGCAGCACGGCATTTGCGCAGAGCAAACTACGCCCAAGCATCGACCAGCAGGCTGCAGCGATCGAGACCAAAGTCATCGACTGGAGACGCGACATCCACCAGCATCCGGAGCTAGGCAACGAGGAAACGCGTACGGCTAAAAAGGTAGCAGACCACTTGCGTGCCTTGGGCATTGAAGTGCAAGAAGGCGTAGCCACCACTGGGGTAGTTGGTATTTTACGTGGAGGGAAGCCCGGACCGATGGTAGCACTTCGTGCCGATATGGATGCACTTCCTGTGACCGAGCGCGTGGACTTGCCTTTCAAATCAAATGTCACTACCACTTATAACGGACAGCAAACCGGTGTGATGCATGCCTGCGGGCACGATACCCACGTGGCCATCTTGATGGGTGTAGCTGAGGTACTTGCTGGCATGAAAGCACAGTTGGAAGGCTCCGTTAAATTTATCTTTCAACCTGCCGAAGAGGGTATTTATGTTCCTGGCGTCACTTCTTGGGGTGCCAAGCAAATGGTGGCCGAAGGCGTGATGAAAGATGTGGATGCCATTTTTGGCCTTCACATTTCTGCGCAAACTGAAGTAGGGAAAATTGGCTACCGCTCCGGCCCAGCGCAGGCGGCAGTGGACAACTTGGAAATCATCGTGCACGGAACCCAAGCACATGGCGCATCTCCTTGGTCTGGGGTAGATCCGATTGTCACTGCTTCGCAAATCGTCACAGGCCTACAAACCATCCTTTCCCGTAGCGTCAATGTCACCCAAAATCCTGCGGTCGTTACCGTTGGCGCCATTCATGGAGGTATTCGTCATAATATCATTCCTGAAAAAGTAGAGATGATCGGTACCATCCGCACCTTTGGAGATCAGCAGCAGGACCTGGTACACCGACGCATCACTGAGATCGCAACCAACATCGCAGAGAGTGCAGGCGCGCGAGCAGAGGTGAACATCACCAAGCTATATCCTTCAACAGTAAACGACCCTGCCTTGACAGCCAAGATGGTGTCCACGCTAGAAGCTGCAGCAGGCAAGGCCAATGTGCATGTCAATCCTCCGGTAACGGGAGCAGAAGACTTCAGCTTCTACCAGCGGGAGAAGCCCGGCTTTTTTATCGGTTTGGGCGGTATGAAAAAAGGAGCTGATCCTACCAAAACTCCTTCACACCACACCCCTGATTTCTACCTGGACGAAAGTGGATTTGTATTGGGCGTACGTGTGATGAGCTACTTTGTAGTGGATTACATGGGGATGAAGAAGTAAAAAAATTAGTCCACGGTCCACAGTCCACGGACCACCCATAGTAAACCTCCCAAAGCCATTTGGGAGGTTTTTTTATAACCCGTCGCGGCTAGATTAACGTATCACAGAACAAATCCCTGCTTCAGGCAGGGATTTGTTCGTATCAAAATCATATCAAATCGTATCAAATCGTATCATTTAGGACTTGCGGTTAACAATCGTAATCGTATATTTGCGTATCATATCGTATCAAAATGAACAACAAGGTTTATAATTTCGATTTAAACATCGATTGGAAACTGATTAACTTAATCAGTGAAATAGATCGTTTTGATGCAAATTGGAGCGCGATTGAACGAAAGGAAGGGCAAAGCCTAAAAGAGTTGAAAAGCATTGCCACGGTGCGAAGTGTCGGCGCTTCAAACCGAATTGAAGGCAACAAAATGAGCGATGAAGAAGTCGATGCCTTGCTTCAAAAGATTGATTTAACCACACTTGCCGACAGAGATTCGCAGGAAGTAGTGGGTTATTTCGAGGTACTAGATTTGATCACTGAATCTTACCAAAACATCAATCTTACCGAAAGTCATTTAAAAAGCCTGCACAACAATTTGATGAAATACAATGCCAAAGATCAATGGCATAAAGGCAATTACAAGCAACATAGCAATGCCGTAGAAGCTTCATTTCCTGATGGAACAAAGCAAATCATTTTCCAAACTACAGAAGCGGGATTCCCTACCGAAAATGAAATACGGGCTTTACTCGATTGGTATACTACAGAAACAGAAGTACACCCATTAATCAAAATCGCATCCTTTGTCTATGAATTTTTGAGCATTCATCCCTTTCAAGACGGGAACGGAAGATTAAGCCGATTAATTTCAACACTCCTACTTCTTACTACAGGATACAAGTGGATCGCATACGTGAGTTTTGAACACGAAGTAGAAAATCGAAAAAACGAATACTACCAAGCACTAAGAAATTGCCAAGCACAACGACCAAATGAGGATGTAACTGTTTGGATCCAATTCTTTCTGAATTGCTTGTTAACTATCCAAAAGCAACTGCTGATGAAATTGGTCCAAAGCGGCTTGGAAACACAGCTTTCGCCAAAAGAGAAATTGATTTATTCGATCATCCAAAATCGCCCCAATATTCAGTCCGGAGAAATTTCTGAGAAATTGGCGATCCCTTTACCTACCATAAAACGCTTGCTTTCGGTGCTAATTGCCAAAGAATTCATTGAAAAACAAGGAAGTGGACGCAATGTGAGTTACTCGATAAAATGATTGAGTCAAAAGAATTATCCCAAAAAAATAACGGAATTCCCTACCCTTCTTTTGGTCCTAACCCCTAACTTAGTTCAGCACCTAGTTCCTTCATACTAGAAGTAATTAACCAAAAAAACCTATTTTCGAATTTCCACACTGACATCAGCAAATAACCCGCACAATAGACCTCATGAAAAGAATCTTCCTTCCCCTCCTTTTTATAGCTACTACTGCCCTCGGTCAGTCCAAGCTTCGTCCCAGCATTGACCAGAAAGCCCAGGGCGTAGAAGCCAAAGTCATTGAATGGAGACGAGATTTTCACCAGCATCCCGAACTAGGAAATCAGGAAGTACGCACCGCCAAAATCGTCGCTGCTCACCTCCGCTCCCTGGGCATGGAAGTAACTGAAAATGTAGCAGTAACTGGTGTAGTAGGTGTTCTTCGTGGTGGCAAGCCTGGACCTATGGTGGCCCTTCGTGCAGATATGGATGCCCTCCCCGTAACTGAGCGGGTCGACCTTCCCTTCAAATCCACCGTCACCGCCACCTACAACGGACAGCAAACCGGCGTGATGCATGCCTGCGGACACGATTCCCACACGGCCATCTTGATGGGTGTAGCAGAGGTATTGGCAGCACATAAAAATCAATTGGAAGGCTCGGTGAAGTTTATCTTCCAACCAGCCGAGGAGGGCGTCACTGAAGTACCCATGGCAGGCGCCGAATTGATGGTGAAGGAAGGAGTCATGAAGGATGTGGATGCCATTTTTGGCCTACACATCTGGGCACAGGTAGAAGCGGGCAAAATCGGTTACCGTCCAGGCCCAACCATGGCTGCAGTGGACATTCTAGGAATCAACGTACTTGGCACCCAGGCCCATGGCGCTTCCCCTTGGTCAGGTGTAGACCCCATCGTCACGTCTGCACAGATCATCACTGGCCTGCAAACGATCCTTTCCCGCAGCGTCAATGTCACCCAAAACCCAGCAGTAGTAACCGTAGGAGCCATTCATGGAGGTATCCGCCACAACATTATTCCTGAAAAAGTTGAGCTCATCGGTACCATCCGCACCTTTGGCGAGGAGCAGCAAGCACTTGTGCACCGTAGAATTAATGAAATTGCCACCAATATCGCCGAAAGTGCCGGTGCCAAGGCAGAGGTCAATATCCTCAAACTCTACCCCGCCACAGTCAATGACGAGGCCCTTACTGCAACCATGCTTCCTTCACTTACAGCAGCAGCTGGAAAAGAAAATTTGATTTTGATGGACCCGATGACTGGCTCGGAAGACTTTAGCTTCTTCCAAAAGGAAAAGCCAGGTGTATTTGTGTTCTTGGGTGGCATGAAGCCAGGTGCTGATCCACTCAAAACCCCTTCCCACCACACTCCAGACTTTTACCTGGATGAAAGCGGATTTACCTTGGGTGTCCGCGCTTTGAGTTACCTGGTAGTGGATTACATGGGCATGAAGAAATAGGCTAATCGAACCTACGTACTAGCTCGAAGAGAATTTGACTCATGATCGGTTCTGCCTTGGCAGCGGCTGCAAGCACGTCATCTAAGGTTACCTGATGGATCTTCCCCGCAACACCCAAATCGGTAATCGCCGAAATGCCAAACACTTCCATCCCAGCGTGACAAGCTACCAGTACCTCAGGCACGGTACTCATGCCTACCGCATCTCCTCCGATGGTGCGCAGGTAACTGTATTCAGCCGGTGTCTCCAAGTTTGGTCCCTCTACACCACAATAGGTTCCCGTGTGCAGCTTGATGCCTTTTTCCTGCGCAATCTGTAAAGCCAGGACAATTAATCGTGGGGAATAGGGCACACTCATGTCCGGAAACCGTGGTCCCCAGGTCTCGTAATTTTTTCCTCGCAAGGGGTTTTCTGGAAACAAGTTGATATGATCCGAAATCACCATCACTTCACCCACGGCCTGTGCAGGGTTCAATCCCCCAGAGGCATTGGATACCAGGAGCGTCTGAACGCCCAAGCCTCGCATCACCCGAATGGGAAAAGTGACCTCCTTCATGGAATACCCTTCGTAGTAGTGGAAGCGCCCCTTCATGGCCAGCACTTTTTTTCCACCCAAACGGCCAAAAAGCAAGGTGCCGCTGTGGCTTTCTACAGTAGAAATTGGAAAATGAGGAATCTCCTGGTAGGGAATTTCCAAGTCCACCTCGATTTGGGAAGCTAAGTTACCGAGTCCCGTTCCTAAAATAATTCCCACTGCCACCGGATCGGAATGAATCCCTTGGATGTAAGCCGTAGCCTGTTCCACTCGCTGCTTGTAGTCCATCTAAAAATTAATTTATGCGGTTCAAAGATAGGGGTTTGAAAAATTGTTCGAACTTTTCTGGGTACTTGTGTGTATAAAGGGGATAAAATTCACTTCATGATAAAGATTATTGTCAGCACCAATCGCAAAAATTCAGTTTCGAGTACGCTTGCTACCCTCTACCAAAATATCTTAAAAGAAAAGGGAGCAGATGCTGAAATTCTTTACATCTCAGATTTGCCTGCAGATTTTACGGCAACTGCCTTATATGAAAACAATGGAAAAAACCCGGAGTTCAATGCCTTTCATGATCGGGTAAAGGAAGGAAAAAAGTTTGTATTTATCGTTCCAGAGTACAATGGGTCCTTTCCAGGAATCCTCAAAACATTCATTGACGGGATGACCTATCCCAATTCGTTCTTAAATAAAAAGTGTGCCCTGGTAGGGCTTTCATCAGGAATTGGCGGGGGTGGCATCGCTATGAGCCACCTCACCGACATCTTCCATTACCTGGGTATGCATGTTCTTGCTCTCAAGCCAAAATTGGCTAAGATAGAGCAAAATATGTCAGATAACCTGCTCACCAACAGGCTGTATGTAGAACTACTACATACCCAGGCTGACATGCTGCTCGACTTCTAGGACTTAGTCCACGTTGTCGTGCAGAAACCGATTGTTACCTAAAATCTCGTTTTCCTCGTTTAGGTTAAACCTGCTAAGGCTAGACTCCGAGCTGTGCTGTGGTTCATTGAGAATCACATTTTTAC
>JBILBQ010000196.1:0-6704 GCA_044353615.1 Algoriphagus sp.
GAACGTGCCATTTCGGCTCCGCCCAATCGGCCAGAAAGCTTAACTTTAATTCCTTCAGCGCCCACTCTCATGGTGGCTGCTATCGCCTGCTTCATTGCACGGCGGAAAGATATTCTAGCTTGAAGTTGCTGTGCGATAGACTCACCAACCAATTTAGCATCCATTTCGGGACGTTTGATTTCAAAGATATTAATCTGAATATCCTTGTTGGTGATCTTCTTTAGTTCTTCCTTAAGCTTATCTACTTCGGCACCACCCTTACCAATGACAACACCTGGTCTAGCAGTATGGATTGTCAAGGTGATTCTCTTAAGCGTACGCTCAATGATCACTTTGGCAATACCGCCTTTAGGTATTCTGGCAAGGACGTACTTACGGATTTGTTGATCTTCGTATAATTTCTCAGCAAAGTCTTTCCCACCATACCAGTTGGAATCCCAGCCTTTGATTACACCAAGTCTAAATCCTATTGGGTTAATTTTTTGTCCCATAGTCTTTTTTAATTTGCCTTTTCGTTAGTTACTACAACATCAGCGGTAACATCCTTCGAATTGAATGAATCAATAACGAGGGTTACATGATTAGATCTCTTGCGGATTCTGTGTCCACGTCCCTGAGGAGCAGTTCGGAGTCTCTTTAAAGAACGACCTTCGTCTACCATGATGGTCTTGACGAAAAGATCGGCCTCCTCAAGCTTCACCTCTGGATTCTTTGCTTGCCAGTTGGCTACCGCGGAGAGAACTAACTTCTCCAAACGAATAGCGGGATGGTTGGGCGTGAATTTCAAAATACTAAGTGCCACACCTACGCGCTTGCCTCTCACCAAGTCAGCGACTAAACGCATCTTGCGAGGGGAGGTAGGAACATTTTTCAATCTTGCTAGTGCTTCCATGATTATCTCTTTCCTTTATCTTTTTTAGCAATGTGGCCACGGAAGTTACGAGTGGGTGCAAATTCACCCAATTTATGACCTACCATGTTATCGGTTACAAACACAGGGATAAACTTATTCCCATTATGCACAGCGAAGGTATGTCCCACGAAATCTGGGGAGATCATAGATTTTCTTGACCAAGTCTTGATGACAGATTTCTTGCCAGACTCGTTCATAACATCTACTTTCTTCACCAAATGGTGTTCGATATAAGGACCTTTTTTTAATGAACGTGCCATATTTACTTAGATCTTTTGCTGATGATGAACTTGTTTGAATACTTCTTGGGAGATCTGGTTTTCTTACCCTTAGAAAGAAGCCCTTTACGGGATCTAGGGTGACCACCAGAAGAACGCCCTTCACCACCACCCATAGGGTGATCTACCGGGTTCATCGCAACACCTCTTGTACGAGGTCTTACTCCAAGCCAACGCTTACGTCCAGCTTTACCCAATACCACGTTCATGTGATCTGCATTGCCCACAGTTCCTACTGTAGCCATACATACACCAAGAACCAATCTCATTTCTCCAGAAGGTAATTTTACCGTCACGTATCTAGGATCTCTAGCTACGATCTGAGCATACCCTCCAGCACTTCTTGCCAAAGCACCACCTTTACCAGGCTTCAACTCCACATTGTGTACAATCGTACCCATTGGAATGTTGACCATGTGCATGGCGTTGCCCACTTCAGGAGCAACTTTCTCACCGGAAATCACTGTTTGTCCCACTTGCAAACCTTCCGGAGCGATAATGTAGGCTTTAGCACCGTCTGCATAATACAGTAGGGCGATACGGGCTGTGCGGTTTGGATCGTACTCAATGCTCTTTACAGTAGCAGGTACACCAAACTTGCTTCGCTGAAAATCTACGATACGTAGTCTTCGCTTGTGACCACCACCAATGTAGCGAGCGGTCATCTTGCCTTCATTATTTCTACCACCTGATTTCTTCAAAGAAGCGAGAAGAGATTTCTCAGGCTTCGACGCAGTAATCTCGTCAAATGCAGGAGCTACTCTAAATCGGGTTCCTGGAGTTACAGGCTTTAATTTTTTAACTGCCATGATATTGATTCAATTAAAGTTCTCCGTAAAAATCAATTACTTCACCATCGGCTACTTGCACAATTGCTTTCTTAAATGCATTGGTGAAGCCTGACACTACTTTATTGTTCGTGTATCTTGTCTTGTGCTTCGCGGCATATCTCATGGTTCGTACTGACACCACATGTACACCGTACTTTTTCTCCACAGAAGACTTGATCTGAAGCTTGTCAGCAGTTTTTTCGACGATAAAGCCGTAAACTCCTTTTTCGTTGCCTGCAGATACTTTCTCTGTGATTAGAGGCTGTTTTAGAATTTCCATAGTCTTATTTCGCTAAAATGGTTTCTAACTTACTTACAGATCCTTCACAAAGCATCAATTGATCCGCATGTAGAAGTTGGTAAGTATTTACATCATGAACGGTCACAACTTTTGCCTTTGGTAGGTTTCTGCTTGACAGAAACACATTCTTATTGTCTTCAGCAAGAACCAATAAGGTTTTCTTGCCAGTCAATGAAAGGCCGCTCAAAAAGGCTAGGTAGTTTTTGGTTTTTGCTGCATCGAAAGACACATCTTCCAAAACCATCAAACTATTTTCTTTTACCTTATAAGCTAGGGCTGACTTACGCGCCAATTGCTTCACTTTCTTATTTAATTTGAAGGAATAGTCTCTTGGTCTTGGACCAAATACTCTACCTCCACCACGGAAGTTAGGGGCCTTCAAAGATCCAGCACGTGCACCACCGGTACCTTTTTGCTTTTTGATCTTACGAGTTGATCCCGCTACTTCGTTTCTTTCTTTTGATTTGTGAGTTCCCTGTCTCTGGTTGGCCAGGTACTGCTTCACGTCCAGGTAAATGGCGTTATCATTGGGCTCAATGCCAAAGATTTCGTCAGAAAGGCTAACCTTTCTACCTGTATCTTGTCCTTTATGATTAATTACAGCTAGTTCCATGGCTTACTTCTCCAGAATAACAAATGAATTTTTTGGACCAGGTACCGAACCAGAAACCAAAATAAGGTTTTGCTCTGCATACACTCTCAATACACGTAGGTTAGGAACCGTAACACGGTCACCACCCATTCTTCCAGCCATTTTCATGCCTTTGAATACACGTGATGGCCAAGAACAAGCACCAATCGAACCTGGGTGTCTTCCTCTGTTGTGCTGACCGTGAGTTTGTCCACCCACACCAGCAAAACCGTGACGCTTTACTACGCCTTGGAATCCTTTACCTTTTGAAGTACCAATGGCATCGACGAAGTCACCTTCTTCGAATAGCTCTCCTGCACTTACTATCTTACCGAGTTCTACCTGACCATCAAAGTCTCTGAACTCAACAACTTTCTGCTTGGGAGTCGTACCAGCCTTTTTGAAATGGCCAATAAGTGGCTTAGGAGTGTTTTTCTCCTTACGCTCACCGAATCCCAACTGCACTGCGTTGTACCCGTCTGTCTCGACGTTTTTTACTTGCGTCACTACGCAAGGACCAGCTTCTATTAGCGTGCATGCGACATTACGTCCATCGGCACTGAAGATGCTAGTCATACCTACTTTTTTACCTATAATACCAGACATCTTTACTAAGATATTTTGATAACCACCCAAGGTATGTACACTTGGGCCCTTTTTAAGGACTGCAAAGTTACTGAAATAATATTTGGCAGCAAATCCCAACTGCACTATTTTCAATTAATTACAAAAAAATATGGGCAATTGAAGGCACAGCCTCCTAAACTATCCCCTTCTATACAAAAAAAGGCCCCGAATGAGCGGGGCCTTTTAAATTCATGAACAAAGCGGGTCAGACTTTGATTTCTACGTCTACTCCACTTGGAAGCTCGATTTTCATCAAAGCATCCACAGTTTTAGAAGAGTTAGAGTAGATATCTACCAAACGCTTGTATGTACAAAGCTGGTACTGATCTCTCGCTTTCTTGTTTACGTGTGGGGACTTCAACACAGTAAACTTTTCTTTCTTAGTTGGCAAGGGAATTGGACCTACCACTACAGCACCGGTCGCTTTCACTGCCTTCACGATCTTCTCTGATGACTTGTCCACCAGGCTGTGATCGTATGATTTCAATTTTATTCTGATTTTCTGATTCATTTTCTTATCGATTAGGATTTTTCACCTTTTACTTTGGCAATTACAGCTTCCGCAATGTTATTTGGAACAGGCTCGTAGTGAGAGAACGTCAACGAAGCCGTTGCTCTACCTGAAGTGATTGTTCTCAAATCAGTTACGTAACCGAACAATTCGGACAAAGGAACATTGGCCTTAACTACCGTAGAGTTACCCTTGGTGTCCATCCCTTTCATCATCCCTCTTCTTCTGTTCAAGTCACCCGTGATTGGTCCAGTATATTCGTCAGGAGTAATTACGTCTACCGACATGATTGGCTCCAACAACTGAGGCTTACACTTTTTCGCAGCTTCTTTGAAACCAATTCTTGCAGCCAATTCAAAAGAAAGGGCATCCGAATCGACATCGTGGTAAGAACCATGGAACAAGCGAACTTTCATGGATTCAATAGGATAACCTGCCAAAGGTCCATTTTTCATGGCCTCCTGGAAACCTTTTTGAACCGGCTGAATGAATTCTTTTGGAATTACACCACCCACGATACCGTTGACAAAGTCCAAACCTGCTTTGATTTCGTTGGTCTCTGGATCTGGATCCTTAGGTCCCAATTCAAATACGATGTCTGCAAATTTACCTTTACCACCGGTTTGCTTCTTGTAGGTCTCTTTGTGCTCAACAGAAGAAAATAAAGCTTCCTTGTAAGCAACCTGAGGAGCACCTTGGTTGATCTCTACCTTGAATTCACGCTTCATTCGATCGATGATGATCTCAAGGTGAAGTTCACCCATACCGCGAAGGATCGTCTGACCAGTTTCGTGGTCTGTATTTACCTGAAGGGTAGGATCTTCTTCTACTAGCTTGGCAATAGCCATACCTAGCTTATCTACATCCGCCTGGGTCTTAGGCTCGATTGCATATCCAATTACTGGCTCAGGGAACACCATGGACTCCAATACTACTTTACGCTTTTCGTCGCAAAGGGTATCTCCTGTTTTGATGTCCTTAAATCCTACAACTGCTCCAATATCACCTGCAACCAATCTTTCGATTTGGTTTTGCTTGTTGGCGTGCATTTGGAACACACGAGAAATACGCTCTTTGTTGCCTGAACGGCTATTGAACACATAAGATCCAGACTCCAATACGCCTGAGTATGCTCTTACAAAGCACAAACGACCTACGAAAGGATCTGTCGCAATTTTGAATGCCAAGCCAGTGAATGGCTCAGTCTCCACAGGGTTGATAGCTATTTCCTTATCCTCATCATCCAAGTCGGTAGCATAAATGGCATCTTTATCCAATGGAGAAGGCAACAATTCCATTACTAGATCTAGCATGGTTTGTACGCCTTTGTTTTTGAAAGAAGAACCGCAAACCATTGGTACAATTTTCATGTCAATGGTGGCTGCACGCAATGCTTTCAAAATCTCCCCTTCCGTGATAGAATTAGGGTCTTCAAAAAACTTCTCCATCAAGGACTCGTCGTAATCAGCAACAGCTTCCAGCAAGTACTCTCTGTATTCCGCTACTTCTTCCTTCATATCCTCAGGAATCGGCACTTCTTTAAAGGTCATGCCCATGTCGTGCTCGTTCCAGATAATCGCACGGTTGTTGATCAAGTCAACTACTCCGGTGAACTTATCTTCAGCGCCGATAGGTAGCTGCAAGGGAACAGCGTGGGAACCAAGCATTTCTTTTACTTGCTTACACACCATCAAGAAATCGGCTCCTGAACGGTCCATCTTGTTGACGAAACCAATTCGAGCGACTTTGTAGTTGTCCGCTAATCTCCAGTTGGTCTCAGACTGAGGCTCAACCCCGTCTACCGCAGAGAAAAGGAAAACAAGTCCATCCAATACTCTCAAGGATCGGTTTACTTCTACTGTGAAGTCTACGTGACCTGGAGTATCAATGATGTTGATTTGGTACTGATTGCTTCTGTAATCCCAGAATACGGTGGTCGCCGCAGAGGTAATCGTAATTCCTCTTTCTTGCTCTTGAGCCATCCAGTCCATCGTAGCTGCACCTTCGTGCACTTCTCCGATCTTGTGAGACTTTCCGGAATAGTAAAGAATACGCTCCGTAGTGGTCGTCTTGCCCGCGTCAATGTGGGCTGCAATACCGATGTTTCTGGTAAATTTTAGATCTCTTGCCATTTCAGTTAAAATCTAAAGTGGGAGAATGCCTTGTTCGCCTCAGCCATTCTGTGCGTGTCGTCCTTCTTCTTGACAGCGGCTCCTTCGCCCTTTGCTGCCGCGATGATCTCACCCGCTAGTCGGTCCATCATGGTCTTCTCTCCTCTTCTACGAGAGTAAAGAATCATCCACTTGATACCAAGGGCCATTTTTCTTTCAGGTCTGACTTCCATAGGAACCTGGAACGTAGCACCACCAACTCTACGACTCTTCACTTCTACAGTGGGAGCAATATTGTTAAGCGCTTTTTTCCAAACTTCAAGACCATTCTCACCTACTTTATCTTCTACTTTGGCTACTGCATCATAGAAAATGTTGTAAGCAATACTCTTCTTCCCGTCATACATCAGACAGTTTACAAACTTGGTTACCAAAGTATCATTGAACTTTGGATCAGGAAGAATATATCTCTTCTTTGGTTTCGCTTTTCTCATTTCTTTTT